>NZ_JAATWC010000006.1 GCF_012979235.1 Dissulfurirhabdus thermomarina | reverse complement strand
ATAGCACCCGTCCCTTCAGGGGGCCCAGGGCCGGCAGGCCCGGCGCACGATGTCCGCGGCCCGTGGGCCGCAGGTGCAGGCCAGGTCCAGGGCCGAAAGATCCTTCCGAAACGCCCCCCAGAGTTGCGGGTAGACCGGGGGGACGTAGGCGAACCACTCCACCTCGATCCCGCTCCGGCCGAGTACGGCCGTGTCGACGTGGGCCCGTGCCGCCCTCGGCGCCACGAGGCGCCCGGCCCCGAGGGCCCGGCCGATCCGGGCGAGGAGTTCCGTCCCGCGGCCGGTCACCCCGAGCTCCGACTGGAGCACCCAGCCGGCGGCTCCGGGCTCGAAGTAGGGCCGGAGGATCTCCAGCAGGGAGAGGTTCCAGTCCAGGAGGCGCTCCGGCGCCGCGGCGTAGAGGTCCCGGATGGGCCCCCGGAGGTCCGGGTGGTACGGGGCGTCGGCGTAGCAATGGTCCAGGGTGCGCAGGTGCTTCGTCCGCCAGGCCGGCTCCGGCGAGACCCGGACGTCCCGGATGAGCTGCACGCCCCGGCCCCTTCGGAGGACCGGGACGGTGAGCCGCACCTCGCCGCCGGGCCCCTTCACCCGGTTCCGGTTGACCCAGGTGAAGCCCGTGGAGAAGGGGACCGCGTCGGCGAGGACCAGGACCTCGGCCCGCATGGCCTTGGCGAAGAAGCCGGGCCAGGGGAGGAAGGCGGGCTGGTGGACGGCGAAGCTGGCAGGCATGGCGCGGAGGCGACCGGGGGCACCCCTCTTCCTGTTTCCTAGACCCGGGGCCGGGCCGGGTCAAGCGCCGCCGGGCCTCTTTCCTTGACAGGGGGCTTTCGGGTTGATAAATCGCCATGTTACACGGTCGGAGGGGACCATCGGGGGGCGGGGTGGAAGAAGAGGAAAACGGGAGGGGAACATCATGTCGCAGGTCTCGAGGGGAACGATCTTTCGGTTCGGCTGGCCCCTGGCCGCCGTCGTGTGGCTGGCCTTCACCACCCCGGCCTGGTCCGCCGGCTTCCAGCTCTTCAACGAGCTCTCCGCCCGGGCCATGGGGACCGGCGCCGCCATGACCGCCCGGACGGGCCTGGCCGAGGGCGCCTGGTTCAACCCGGCCGCCACGGCCTTCATGGGCGGGACCGAGGCCCTGGCGGGCACGGCGGTGGTCATGCCCGACCTCCAGCTCGACGGCCCCGGGGCCGACTACTCCATGAAGAAGAAGGGCTACCCGCTTCCCTACTTCTACGCGGCGGGCACCGTGGCCGACGGGGTGGGGCTGGGGCTTGCGGTGAACGTGCCCTACGGGCTCACCACCGAGTGGGACGGCACCTGGCCCGGCCGCTTCAACGCCGTGAAGACGGAGCTTCGCACCGTCTTCGTCACGCCGTCCGTCTCTTACCGCGTCTTCGACTGGCTCGCCGTGGGGGCGGGGGCCCAGGTGGCCCGGGCCGACGCCGAGCTCACCAATGCCATCTCCGTGACGCCCTTCGGCGAGGTCGAGAACAAGATCGAGGGCTCCGACACCGGCGCGGGCTACCTGGTCTCCGCCCTGGTCCGCCCGCGGCAGGACTGGACCCTGGGAGTGGTGTACCGGTCCGAGGTGAAGCTCGATCTCGACGGCACGGCCACCTACCGGAACGTACCCGGGCTGCTCGCGCCGCTCTTTCCGCGGAGCGACGTGGGCCTCGTGCTCCGGCTCCCGGCCACGGTCTCCCTGGGGCTCGCCACCACGGCCCTCGAGGGCTGGACCCTGGCCGTGGATGCCGTCTGGACCCGCTGGTCCTCCTACCAGTCGCTCGACTTCGAGTACGAGTACACCCCGGGCGTGGGGCTTCCCGGCGTGGTGAGCGTTCCGAAGGACTGGCACAACGTCTGGGCCCTCCGGCTCGGGGCGGCGTACCGGCTCTCCCCCGAGTGGGAGGTCCGGGGCTCCTACGTCTACGACAAGTCCCCCATCGACGACACCTACCGCGATCCCTCCCTGCCCACCAACGACCGCCACCTCTTCGGGCTCGGGGTGGGCTTCGCCCGGGGGAACCTGGCGGTGGACGCGGCCTATACCTACATCCTGGTGGAGGACAGTGCGCCGTCCCTGGTGACGCCCACCCTGACGGGGACCTACGAGGGCTACGCCAACGTGGTGAACCTGGACGTGCGCTGGAAGTTCTGATGTCCCGCCCGGAACCGGGCCCCGGTGCTCCGGGGTTCACCATTCCCGGGATGCTCGAGCGGTCGGTGGCGCGGTGGGGGAACCGCCCGGCCCTCACCGCCCGCCGGCCGGAGGGCGACCGGACGCTCACCTACCGCGACCTGGCGGACCGGGTCCGTGCCCTGGCCAAGGGGTTGGCCGCCCTCGGGGTCCGAAAGGGCGACCGGTGCGCCATCCTCGGGCCCAATTCCCCCGAGTGGGCCCAGGCCTACCTCGCCGCCGCCTCGGCCGGGGCCGTCTGCGTCCCCGTGGATTCCCTCCTCGGCGAGAACGAGATCCGCCACATCCTGGCCGACGCGGAGGCGGAGGCCGCCTTCGTGGCGCCGAGGTTCCTGGACGTCGTCCTCGAGACCCACCCGGACTTCCCCGTTCCCGAGAAGGTGATCCTCCTCGCGGAAGAGAAGCTGCCGGGGCGCGAGGAGATCGCCACGATCCGGGACCTCATGGAGGCGGGCCGGGCCCACGTGGCCGCCCCGCCCCCGCCGGACCCGGACGACCTCCTGGCCATCATCTATACCTCCGGCACCACGGGCCAGCCCAAGGGGGTGATGCTCACCCACCGGAACGTGGTGGCCGACGCCGCGGCCTGCAGCCAGGCCATCCACTGCGAGGGTGAACGGTTCCTGTCCGTCCTCCCGCTCCACCACACCTTCGAGTGCACGGCGGGGTTCCTCCTGCCGCTCTACACGGGTTCCAGCATCACCTATGCCCGGAGCCTCAAGTCCCGCGACATCCTGGAAGACCTCCAGGCCAGCCGCGCCACCGTGATGCTGGGGGTCCCGCTGCTCTTCCAGAAGATGCTCGAGGGGATCTACCGGGGCATCGGCCGCAGGCCCGCGCCGGTGCGGGGGGCCTTCCGGGGGCTCAAGGGGGTGGTCCGGGCCGGGGAACTCGTGGGGCGGCGCAACCTCGGCAGGCGCCTCTTCCGCCGCCTGCGGGAGCGGGCCGGCCTCGGCTCCCTTCGGCTGCTGGTGGCGGGCGGCGCCCCGCTCATGCCCCGGATCCCCCGGGAGTTCCGCCGGCTCGGGATCACCCTCATCCAGGGCTACGGGCTCACCGAGGCGAGCCCGGTGCTGGCGGTGAACCCGGAGGAGGCGCCGGTGGACGAGAGCATCGGCCCGCCGCTGCCGGGGGTGGAGGTGCGCATCCTCGATCCGAACGCCGCCGGCGTGGGCGAGCTGGCCTTTCGGGGCCCCATGGTCATGAAGGGGTATTACCGCAACCCGGAGGCCACGGCCCAGGTGCTCGACGGGGAGGGGTGGCTCCGGACCGGGGACCTCGGCTACCAGGACGCCAGGGGCTACCTCTATGTGGCCGGGCGGGCCAAGAACCTCATCGTCACCCCGGCGGGCAAGAACGTCTACCCGGAGGAGGTGGAGGCCGAGATCAACCGCAGCCCCTTCATCCTTGAGTCCATGGTCTACGGGCACGAGCTTCCCGGCGGAGGCGAGGAGGTCCGGGCCGTCCTCATCCCCGACTACGAGGCCATCGGGGCCCGTTTCAAGGGGAAGGTCCTCTCCGAGGAGGAGGTCGAGGCCCTGGTGGTGCGGGAGGCCCAGCGGCAGATGCGGGCGGTGGCCGCCTACAAGCGGGCCAAGCGGTTCCTGGTGCGGGACGAGGAACTGCCGAAGACCTCCACCCGGAAGATCAAGCGCTACCTCTTCAAGGGCTAGGGGAATCCTCCCGCACCTCGATGGCCACGGCCGCCCGGCCCGCCGCCCCGGTCTCGCGGTCCACGGCCTCCACGGTGAGCCGCATCCCGCCCGCGCCCGGCGGGCGGAGGGCGCCCGAGAAGGCCCCGGGTTCCCCGGCCGGCTCGAGGGAGGTCCGGTGCTCGGCCCCGGCCCCGGCGGGCACCAGCCGCGCCGTGACGTCCAGAAGGCCGCCCGCCGTTCCACTCGGCCGGCCGCACGCCAGGCAGACCTGGACCCGGACCGGGACAGGGCGGCCCGGGGCGACCACGGCCCCGGGCACGGGGGCGAGGATGGCGAGCACCAGCCCCCCGGCGGCGTCGACTCCCGGGGTCATGCCTCCTGGGCCGCCTTGAGGATGGCCAGCTCCCGCCGCCGGATGTAGGCCGCCAGGGCCTCCGTCTCCTCCTCCGTGGCGGAGAACCGGAGGGCGATCCGGGCCCGGGGCTGGTCGCCCCGCTTTCGGAGCTTGACCACCGTGGCCTCCGAGATCCGGATGAGGTCCGGGGCGCCCCCGGGCCCGGCGGCGAGGTGCAACGTGACGGGATGGATCCGGGTCCCCACCGAGGGGAGCGGGATGTCGGGGAGGGGGGTGGTTTCGAAGGCGACCCCCCCGAGGCTCACGTCCACCACCTCGCCGTCCAGAACGTAGCCCTGGCCGCTGAGATCGGCGAGGTCCCCGGAGAGCCGGGCGGCGGTGCCGCCGCTCACGTACTGGATCACCACCGAGGAACCGGCGGGGACCTCCACTCGGAAGAATTCGCGGCGTTCGAATACGGTCAGGGTGTGGGGGAGGTGGATCCGGACGGACCGGGCCGTGACCTCCTTGACGTCGGCCTTCATGAAGTGCCAGGGCTCCCGCGGCCGCTGGTAGGTGAGGAGGACTTCCGGGACGGGCTCCCAGTCGCGCGGGCGGTCGATCTCCACGATTTTCCCGTCGGTGCCGGTGATCACCGTGGGGACGGACCGGTAGCCCGGGTGGCGGAGATCCACCCAGGTCCGTTCCTGGTGGAGGCGCCGGACCTCGTGCCGGATGATGTCCGGGTTCCGGGTGTAGCGGCACTCGCCCTCCAGGTAGACCCAGCCCTTTTCCGCCTTCACGCGGCCTCCTTACCCGTTCTTCTCGATGGCGGCCCAGTCGGGCCCGGTCCCGATCCCCACCACCAGGGGGACGGCCAGCTCCATCACCGATTCCATCCGTTCCTTGACCACCCGGGCCACCGCCGCCGCCTCCGCCGCCGGCACCTCCAGGACCAGCTCGTCGTGGACCTGGAGCAGCATGGCGGCGCGGGAGGCGGAGGCCCGGAGCGCCTCGTCCACGCGGAGCATGGCCAGCTTGATGATGTCGGCGGCGGTCCCCTGGATGGGCGCGTTGATGGCCGTCCGCTCCGCGAATTCCCGCACGCTCCGGACCCGGGCGCCGATATCGGGGATGTAGCGGCGGCGCCCGAGAAGCGTGGTGACGTAGCCCTTTTCCCGGGCCGCGGCCACGGTCTCTTCCATGTAGCGCCGGACCCCCGGGTAGCGGGCGAAGTAGCGGTCGATGAAGCCCTGGGCCTCCTTCTGCGGGACCCGGAGTTCCTTGGCGAGCCCGTAGGCGCTCATCCCATAGATGATACCGAAGTTCACGGTCTTGGCCACCCGGCGCATCTCCGGGGTCACGAGGTCGGGGTGGACGTCGAAGATCTCGGCGGCGGTCCGCCGGTGGATGTCGGCCCCGGCGCGGAAGGCGGCGAGCAGGGCCGCGTCGCCGGAGTAGTGGGCCAGGACCCGGAGGTCGATCTGGGAGTAGTCGGCGGAGAGGAGCACGTGGCCGGGGGCGGCCCGGAAGAGGGCCCGGATGCGCCGGCCTTCCTCGGTGCGCACGGGGATGTTCTGGAGGTTCGGCTCGCTGGAGGACAGGCGCCCGGTGGCGGTCACGGTCTGGTTGAAGGAGGTGTGAACCCGGCCGGTCTCCGGGTGGATCATGCGCCGGAGGCCCTCCACGTAGGTGGAGCGGAGCTTGGCCAGGTTCCGGTAGGCGAGGACCAGGGCGGGGAGCTCGTGGCGCTCGGCCAGTTCCGTGAGCACCTCCACGTCGGTGGAGGCTGCGGTCCGCTTCCGGGTCTTCTTCCCCTTCGGGAGCTTCAGGCGGTCGAAGAGGATCTCGGAGAGCTGGCGGGGCGAGTTCACGTTGAAGGGGGTCCCGGCGGCCCGGTGGATGTCCTGCTCCAGGGCCGCGAGGCGCTCGGCGAACTCGTCGGCCAGCCGGTCGAGCCCCTCCGCGTCCACGAGGATTCCGGCCATCTCCATCCGGGCCAGGACCTCGATGAGGGGGACCTCGATCTCCCGGTAGAGTTCCCAGAGGCCGTGTTCTTTGAGCCGGGGGACCAGGCGCTCGTGGACGAGGGCCGTGGCATGGGCGTCTTCGCAGGCATAGGCCGCGGCCTTCTCCACGGGGACCTTCCGGAAGTCGGGGCGTCCCGTCTGCCCGGCGGTGACCTCCTTGAAGGTGGTCATGGTGTGGCCGAGGAACTCCTGGGCGAGGTCGTTCAGGTTGTGGCGCCGGCGCGAGGGGTCCAGGAGGTACGAGGCCACCATGGTGTCGCCGGCGATGCCCCGCAGCTCCACGCCGTGGCGGGCCAGGACGATCCGGTCGTACTTGATGTTCTGCCCGAGCTTGGGGACATCGGGGTCGGCGAGGACCGGGCCGAGGGCCTCGATCACCCGTTCCAGGGAGAGCTGGGGGCCGGCCCCGTCGTGGGCCACGGGGATGTAGGCCGCCGCCGGCGGGGTGATGCAGAGGGAGATGCCCACCAGCCGGGCCTGCATGGGGATCTCGCTGGTGGTCTCGGTGTCCAGGGTGAGGAGCTCGGCCCGCCGGGCCCGCTCGGCCCAGTCGCGGAGGGCCGCCTCGTCCCGCACCACCTCGTAGGCCGCCTCGTCGATCCGCTGGTCGGGGACCATCTCGCGCAGGAGCCGGGTGAAGCCCAGCTCCTGGAAGAGGGCGCGGAGCCGCTCCGTGTCGGGCGGCCGGCGCCGGTAGGCCTCGACCTCGCCGGGGACGGGGACGTCGGTGGCCAGGGTCACGAGCCGCCGCCAGAGGGGGAGGTCGCCGGCGGCGGCCCGGATCTTCTCGCGCAGGCCCTTCTGCGGGATCTCGTCCACCCTCTCCAGCAGGCGGTCCAGGGAGCCGAATTCCCGGATCAGGCGGAGGGCGGTCTTCGGGCCCACCCCGGGGACGCCGGGGATGTTGTCGCTGGTGTCGCCGGAAAGGGCCATGACGTCCCGGAGGCGTTCCGGGTCGAGGCCGGTCCGGCGGCGAAGGGCCTCGAGGTCCAGGACCTCGTCCTTCATCGGGTCCCAGAGGGTGACCCGGGGGCCGAGGAGCTGCTGGAGGTCCTTGTCCCCCGAGACGACGAGCACGGGGTGGTCCCGGAGCCGCTCCACCAGGGTGGCGATGATGTCGTCGGCCTCGTAGCCCGGGACCTCGAGCTGGGGGAGCCCCAGGGCCTCCACCACCTCGCGGACCCGGGGGACCTGGAGCTGGAGGTCGTCGGGCATGGCGGGGCGGTTGACCTTGTAGTCGGGGTAGATCCCGTGGCGGAAGGTGGGGCCCTTGGCGTCCCAGGCCACGGCCACGTAGGCCGGGTCCTTCTCTCGGAGGACCTTCCAGAGCATGTTGGTCACCCCGAGGACGGCCTTGGTGGGGAAACCGGACCGGGTGGTGAGATCCTGGCGGATGGCGAAGTAGGCCCGGTAGAGGTAGGAGCTTCCGTCGATGAGGAAGACCGGCGCCGCGAACGCCTCCCGGCGGACGGCGTCGCGGTGGTCGTTTTTGTCCATGGAATGGGCGTCTTCGGGGTGTCTGGCTGCGGGGATCGTTTGACTTTCGCCTCCTGGTTAAGTATCCTGCCGGGCGCCAAAAGTAAAGGGGAGGCGCGCCATGGCCACAGTCGTCGTCGTCGGGACCCAGTGGGGGGACGAGGGGAAGGGAAAGGTGGTGGACCTGCTCACCCGCCACGCGGACGTCATCGTGCGCTTCCAGGGGGGCAACAACGCGGGCCACACCCTGCTCGTGGGCGGGGAGAAGTTCATCTTCCACCTCATCCCCTCGGGGATCCTCTACCCCGACAAGCTGTGCCTCGTCGGCAACGGCGTGGTCCTCGACCCGGCGGTGCTCATCGGGGAACTCGACGAGCTGGCCGCCCGGGACCGCCCCGTGACCCCCGATCGGCTCCGCGTCAGCGAGAACACCCACCTCATCCTGCCCTACCACCGGGCCCTCGACCACGCCCGGGAGGCGGCCAAGTCCGGCGGCCGGAAGATCGGCACCACGGGCCGGGGCATCGGCCCCTGCTACGAGGACAAGATCGTCCGGACCGGCATCAAGGTGGCGGATCTCCTCGACCCGGACCTCTTCCGGGAGAAGCTCGAGGAGAACGTGCGCGAGAAGAACTTCCTCCTCACCCGGCGCTACGGAGCCGAACCCCTGGACGCCGGGGCCATCTACGACGAGTACATGGCCTACGCGGAGCGGCTCGCCCCCTTCGCGGCCAACGTCTCGGTCCTCATCGACGAGGCCCGCCGGGCGGGGCGCCACGTCCTCTTCGAGGGGGCGCAGGGCACCCAGCTCGACGTCGACCACGGGACGTACCCCTACGTCACCAGTTCCAACACCGTGGCGGGCGGGGCCTGCGCCGGGGCCGGCATCGGGCCGAGCCGGGTGGACTACGTGCTGGGCATCTGCAAGGCCTACACCACCCGGGTGGGCGGCGGCCCCTTCCCCACGGAGCTCGAGGACGCGGTGGGGGATCACCTGCAGGAGCGCGGGGCGGAGTTCGGGGCCACCACGGGGCGGCGGCGCCGCTGCGGTTGGCTCGACGGCGTGGTCCTCCAGGACGCCGTACGGCTCAACGGCCTCGACGGCTTGGCCGTCACCAAGCTCGACGTCCTGAGCGGGCTCGATCCACTCAAGCTCTGCCGGCGCTACGAGGTGGACGGGCGTCCCGTCACCTCCATGCCCGCCAACATCCGCCAGGTGGAGCGGCTGAGCCCGGTGTACGAGGAGCTTTCCGGCTGGCGCGAGGACCTTTCGGGGGTGGCCGGCCTGGACGACCTCCCCCCCGCCGCCCGGGACTACCTCCGCGCCATGGAGGAGATCGCCGGCGTGCCGGTGGCCCTGGTCTCCGTGGGCCCCGGCCGGGACCAGACCCTGCTGCTCAGAAACCCCTTCGAGGCCTAGGGGGCGGCCCCGCCCGTGACGGCCCCCGGGCACCGGCCGCTGCTCGCCGACTACCTCGCCCTCCGCGGGCGCGTCGACGCCCTCTGTCGCCGCATCCGGGAGCGCTACGGCCGGTTCATCGCCTGCCGCCGGGGCTGCCACGACTGTTGCACGGAGCTGTCCGTCTTCCCGGTGGAGGCGGCGGCCCTGGCCGATGCCTTCGCCCGCATGCCCCCGGGGCCGGCCCGCGAGGCCGTGGCGGCCGCCGGCCCGGGCGGCTGCCCGCTCCTGGTGGACGGCGCTTGCGCCCTCTACGAGGCGCGGCCCGTCATCTGCCGGACCCAGGGTCTGCCCCTCCTCCTCGACGACGCCCCGAGCGAGGCGGGCGCCGCGCCCGCCGTGGCCTTCTGCCCGCGGAACTTTCGCGGGGTGACGGACCTCGCCGGGGACGCGGTGATCTCGCTTCGCCGCCTGAACACGGCCCTGGCGGCGGTCAACCTGCGCTTTGCGGCCCGGTGCCGCCCGGGTCGGCCCTTCCCGGACCGGATCGGCATCCGCTCGGCCCTCCGCTTCCGCTGCGCCGGGGGCGCCGGTCCCTGAGACTTCCCGCACCGCCGCATCTTGGGGGCGAGCCGATCCCGCGGCCTTTGCGGTGCGTCGCCGGGGGCGCTAGACTGGAGCCGCCAGGCGGTCGCCCCGGGCGGGCGGCCGCGGCGCCAGGAGGTCCCCATGCCGCACTCGCACGGCACCCTGCCCACCGCCGCCGGGAAGAGCAGCTTCGACCTGGTGGACACGGAGGCGGTCTTCGCCGCCCTCGCGCTTCGTCCCGGGGAGACCCTGCTCGATCTCGGCTGCGGGGTGGGTAACTACGCCCTCGCGGCCGCCCGTCGGCACCCGGAGGCCGCGGTGGTGGCCGTGGATCTCTGGGCCGACGGGGTGGCGGAGCTCTCCCGCCGGGCCGAGGCGGCGGGGCTTCGAAACGTGACGGCCCACGTGGCCGACGCGGGCCGCCTGCCGCTTGTCGACGCCGGCGTGGACGCCGTCTTGATGGCCACGGTCCTGCACGATCTCGCCGCCGACGGCCGGGGCCGCGCGGCCCTGGCCGAAGCGGCCCGGGTCCTCCGGCCCGGGGGGCGGCTGGCCGTGGTGGAGTTCCGCACGGTGGAGGGCCCCCCGGGGCCTCCCCTTGCGCTCCGGCTCGGTCCGGACGAGGTTGCCTCCCGGGCGGCGGTCCACGGGTTCCGCCGCCGGGCCGTGACGGACGCCGGTCCCTGGACCTACCTGGCGCTCTTTCGGCTTGGCCAAGGCTAGGGGACCGGGCGCGTCGCCGGCGCGCCCGGCGCCCGCGGGATCCTTCCGGCTCGAACACGGGGGAGCGTCATTCCCATGGCCACCTACCGCATCCATCCCATCGTCCTGGGTACGAAGATCTTCGACAAGGGCATGATGACCTACCAGCACGACTACGGCACCCCCTACACCATCCCCATCTACGCCTGGTACCTCGAGGGCGGCGACCGGCGGATCCTGGTGGACACGGGGGAACTGAGCCCCATCGTCTCCGAGGACCGCGAGCGGGCCATCGGGGGCAGGATCCACACCTTCGAGGAGGGGCTGGCCCGGTTCGGCCTGGCGCCCGGGGACATCGACGTGGTCATCCACACCCACCTCCACAACGACCACTGCGAAAACGACTTCAAGTGCGAAAACGCCGTCTTCTACGTCCACGAGCGGGAGCTGGCCCGGGCCCACGACCCGCACCCCCTGGACTTCCGCTACCTCGAGGACTACATCCTCGACGTGGAGGCCAACGGGCAGATCCGGCCGCTGGCCGAGGACACGGAGGTGCTCCCGGGCATCCGGATGGTCCACACGCCGGCCCACACGGAGGGCGGGATGACCGTCTTCGTGGAGACCCCCTCCGGAACGGCGGCCATCACCGGCTTCTGCGTGATCCGCGAAAACTTCTTCCCGCCCAAGCGCGTGACGGCCATGGAGATGGAGGTGATCCCGCCGGGGACCCACGTCAACGTCTACGAGGCCTACGACATCGTCCGGCGGGTGAGGGACATGGCGGACATCCTCGTGCCGCTCCACGAGCCCGCCTTCGCGTCGGTGGAGACCCTGCCCTGAAGGCGGCCGCCTAGCCGCCGGCGAGGACCTCCCGGATGACCCGGGCCAGCTCCGAGGGCGGGAAGGGCTTGGGGAGGAAGGGCGGGCGGGCGTCCGCCGGAAAGGCCTCGTCGAGGAGCGCGGCGTCGGCGTAGCCCGACATGAAGATCACCTTGAGCCCGGGCCGCTCCCGGCCGAGGGCCCGGTGAAGTTCGATCCCGTTCCGCCCCGGCATCTTGATGTCCGTCACGAGGAGGTCCACCGCATCGCGGTGCCGCCGGAGGAGGTCCTCCGCCTCGTCCGGGTCGGCCGCCGGGAGCACGGTGTAGCCGAAGCCCTGGAGGGCCGAGACGAACATCTGCCGGATCGCCGGCTCGTCCTCCACGAGGAGGATGGTGCCCGACCCCCGGGGGGGCTCCGCGCCGGGCCCGGCCGCCGCCTCCTCGGCGCCGGGGACGTCCCCCCCGGCCGGGAGGTAGACGCGGAAGGTGGTCCCCCGGCCGGGGGCGCTCTCCACCGTGATGGTGCCCCCGTGCTGTTCGACGATCCCGTAAGCCGTGGCCAGGCCGAGGCCCGTTCCCTTGCCCACGTCCTTCGTGGTGAAGAAGGGTTCGAAGATCTGCTCCAGCACCGCCTCGTCCATGCCGACGCCGGTGTCCCGGACCACGAGCTCCACGTAGTCGCCCGGGGGGAGTTTCCGGGGGACGTCGTCCCCGGGCGCGATCCGGCGGGCGCCGGTGGCGATGGTGAGGGTGCCGCCCTCGGGCATGGCGTCCCGGGCGTTCACCGCCATGTTCACCAGGACCTGCTCCAGCTGGGCCCGGTCCCCCATCACGGGGGAAAGGCCGGGGGCCGTCGTCACCTCCAGGCGGACGTCGTCCCCGAGGACGCGGGCGAGCATCCGGGCCACGTCCGAGACGACCCGGTTGAGGTCGAGGGGGCGGCGGTCCAGGGGCTGCTTCCGGCTGAAGGCCAGGAGCTGGCGGGTGAGGTCCGCCCCCCGCCGGACCAGGGCGAGGATCTGTTCCAGGTGGTGGCGCAGGGGCGAGTCCGCGGCCTGGGCGGCGAGGCAGAGGTCGGTGTAGCCCCCGATCCCGGTGAGGATGTTGTTGAAGTCGTGGGCCACGCCCCCGGAGAGGATGCCCACCGCCTCCATCTTCTGGGCCTGGCGGAGTTCGGCCTCCATCTTCTTGATCCGGGTCACGTCCCGGGCGATGTGCACCACCTGGGAGAGCCGGCCCTCCGGGTCCATGACCGGGGAGGCCGTGACGAGGAAGACCTTGCCGAGGTTGGGGTGGGTGATCTCCACGGCGTGGGGCGAGTGGTTTGCCAGGGCCGCCGCCACGGGGCAGCCCGGGCAGGGTTCGGGGGCGCCCCGGAAGATCTCGTGACAGTGGCGGCCGACGAGGTCCTCCGGGGTGGCGCCGAAGAGGTCGCAGGCCGCGCGGTTGACGCGGAGGAGGCGCATCTCGGGGTCGTGCAGGGTCACCACGTCCCCGATGGCGTCGAAGGTCCGGTCCCATTCCTCCTTGGCCCGCCGGATCTCCTCCTCGGCCCGGCGGCGGTGGGTGATGTCGTGGAAGGACTGGACCACGCCCACAAGCCGCCCCTCGGCGTCGTGGAGGGGGGTGGTGGCCACCACGCAGTAGGCGCGCTCACCCCCCGCCCGGGGGACCTCCATCTCGAAGTCCCCGGTCCGCACCGCCGCCGGTCCCTCCTGGAGGCAGCAGCGCCGCGCGCCGCAGTCCGGGCACGGGAGGTGCTCCCGGCAGGGGCGGCCCACCCAGTCCCCGGCCGCCCCCCCGGCGATCCGGAGAAAGGCCCGGTTCACCCGGACGACGCGGCAGTCCCGGCCGATCACCCGGATCCCGTTCCCGGTGGCCTCGAAGACCTGCGCCAGCTCGGCGTGGGCGTCTCGGGCGTCGGCCTCCGCCCGCCGCAGCTGCCCGTTGGCCGCCTCGAGGTCCCGGGTCCGCCGGGCGACCATCTCCTCCAGGCGGTCCCGGTGGCGGCGGAGCTCCGCCTCGGCCCGGCGGCGGGCCTCGTTTTCCTCCTGGAGGGCGAGCCAGGCGTTCCGCAGGCGCTGCTCGATCCGGCCGCCGAGGACGAAGAACACGGCGAGGAGCAGCGTCCCCACCCCGGCGGTGATGGCGCCGAAGACCACGAGGTGGCGGCGGATCTGGGCCACCTCGAAGGAGACGTCCTTGAGGACCAAGAGGGTCCCGATCTCCCGGTGGCGGGCGTCCTGGAGGGGGAGGAGGCCCGCGGCCACGGTGCGGCCGCCGGCCTCCACTATGGCGGGTTCCGCCTGCCCGTCCAGAAACGGGAGGGACTCGATGTCCGGGAGCGCGGCCGGGAGGGCGGCCAGGGTCCCGCCCACCATCGCCGCCTCCCGGAAACGGTCCCAGTCCGCCGGGTGGCCCAGCATGCGCATGCCGGCCGCCCAGTCCGCCTTCCGGAGCAGCGACTTGTCCACGGTGAAGATGAGGTCCACGCCCAGGGCCCGGTGGAGGGCCTCGGCGAGGTACTGGGCCTCCGTCCCGAGCTCCACGAAGCCGATGAGACGCGTGCCCGTGCGCCAGGGGGCCACCACCCGGAGGGTCAGGGTGCCCAGGGGGCCGAGTTCCACCCCGGCGGCCACGGCGCCGGTCTCCATGGCCTGGCGGAGGGTGAAGCGGTCGATCCGGTCCCCGTTCCGGTCGGGCTTGTGGACCCGGAGGAAGCAGGTCCCGTCCGGGCGGATGAAGTAGAAGTGGGTGACCCCGGAACGGCGCCGCATCTGCCGGAAGCGGGGGCGGGCGGCGGCGAGGAGGCGGGCCCGGTCGCCGGAGCGGAAGGCCGCGGCCAGGGCCGGGTCGCTTTGGATCTCGCCCAGGTAGGCCTCGAGGAGCCGGGCCTGGTCCCGGTACTCGTGGGGCCAGAATTCCACCACGTTCCCCAGGGCCCGCCGGGCGGATGCCAGCAGGTGGGCCCGCTGGAGACGGACCAGGCTGGTGACCCAGGCGGCGGCGAGTACGGCCAGGGCGCCCGCCAGCATGAAGAGGACGAAGCGGCGGAGGTGGTGGCCGGTGGGATTCAGCATGGGACGGGTGTGCGGGAGCTGATACGCTGGAGCCATTATTATGCGGAATCTCCCGCACTGGCAAGCGGAAAGGCCGCTTTACCGGCCATTTTCTGTCCCCGGTTCCCGGGCCAGCTCCGGCGGACCTTGCCATTGCGTTCCATCCGGGGCATCATGGGGCCAACACCGGGCCCGCGCGGTGTTTCCGCCGCCCGGCCCGAAGCGGAGGTCTCACAGATGGTGCATCGTATCGGCTTCGCCGCGGCCCTGGGGGTCTTCCTGCTCCTCGCCGCCTGCGCCGCCCAGACCCCCCGCCGCCAGCTCCTCGCCGCCGTGGAGACGGGGGACACCCCCACGGTGGCCCGGCTGCTTTCCGAGGGGGCCGATCCCAACGCCCGGTACCGGTCCGGTTGGTCGGCCCTCATGATCGCCGAGCGGGAGGGCTACCACGACATCGCGCGACTCCTGCGCGAGGCCGGGGCCCGGGACGTGCGCCCGGCCCCATCCGCGGCGGCCCCGAAGGAGGCGGCGCCGGCTTCGTCGCCCGCCGAGGCGGCCGACCCGACCCCGCCGGCGGCGGGGGGCGTCGCCGCGCCGACCGTCCCGGCCATCGCAGGGGAGGGCGGCGACGACGCGGCAGAGGTGGCGCTTCTCCGCTTTCCCGGGAGCCGGGCGAACCTTTTCCTCCGGTACCGGGTGGTGGCGCTCCTCCGCCGGGCGGGGGGGTGCGCGGAGGTGACGCCAGTACAGGCGAAACCCGTCGGCCCGGCGTCCGAGGGGGACGCCTGGCGCGAGGTCTGGCTGGTCAAGATGTGCGGAACGCCCCGGATGTTCGAGGTGGGCTTCACCCCCTCGCCGGACGGGGACGTCTGCGGCGTGAAGATCGAGGTCCGGTAGGACCCGGGCTGCCGGAGGCAACGGCATGAAGCGGCTCAAGATCTTCCTGGCCGGCCTGGTCGTCGGCCTTTTGTTCGGTCTCTGGATGGGGGTCAACCTCGGCCGGGACGAGCCCCTCTTCCGCAATCCCTTCGCCCGCCAGCCGCTGGAGAAACGGCTCAAGCAGACCGGCGGCGCGATCCTCGAGAAGGGGGGCGAGGTCTTGCGGGAGAAGGGCAGGGAATTGACCAACCCGGCGCCGGGGCGTTGAACCCCCGGCCGGGATCGCGGTGCCCCGCGAAGGGGGCCGCGGAAAGGACGGGTCCGATCATGAAGCGCAGGGAATTTCTCGTGGGAACCGCCGCGGCCGTCTTGGCGGCCGCCGGTGCCGGGCGGGCCGGTGCGGGGGCGCCGCCGGAGGCCGTGGAAGGCCTCCGCCGTCTCTCGGACCCCCACAGTCCGTCGGTCCTCGAACAGAAGCACGTCCCGGGCATTGAGGCCCCCGCCCGTGTCAAGGCGGGGGACTGGTTCGACGTGAAGGTGCGGGTGGGATACCGGGTGACCCATCCCTCGGCCGCCAAGCACTGGATCACCTGGATCGCCCTCCGGGTGGACGGGGCCGAGGTGGGACGGGTGACCTACCCGGTGGGCGGCGTGGCCGCCCCCGAGGCCCGCTTCCGGATCCGGATCGATCGCCCTGCCCGGCTCGAAGCGGTGGAGCACTGCAACCTCCACGGTACCTGGATCGGCGAGCCGGTGGAGGTGGCGGCGGCCTGAGGCCGGCTCAGTAGGGCGGCAGCCAGCTCTGCCCGAAGAAGCCCTTGCTGAAGTACCGGAGTCCCACGTAGAGGGCGAGCACCACGAAGATCCGCTTCAGCCAGAGGTCGGGGATGTATTTCTGCGTCCGCGGCCCGATCATGGCCCCGGCGATGACGCCTGCGGTCTCCGCCCCGACGAGGCTCCAGCTCAGGAAGGTCCCCTTCACCACCACGTAGGTGAAGAGGCTGACCACCATGCTGAGCAGCACCGCCAGGGCCGAGGTCCCCGCCACGATGAACATGGGGAGCCCCACCACCCCGGTCATGAAGGGGACGTAGAGAAAACCGCCCCCGATCCCGAGAAAGGCCGACAGGCCGGCGATGACCAGCCCGCCCGCCGCGGCGAGGAGAGGGTTGAAGCCGAAGGGGACCCCCGAGAACCGGAACTCCACCCGGGTGGGAGAGAACCGTTCCAGGCGCACCCCGGAGGCGGCCTCGGCCTCCGTCCCCGCCCGGGCGGACCGGCGGAAGGCCTCGGCGGCCTCCCGTGCCTTGGCCGACCGGCGCCGTCCACGGGCCGTGGTCCCGTAGAAGAGGAACCCGCCGATCACCAGGACGGCCAGGCCGAAGTAGCCGACGTACTCCCGGAGGTGCACGCGCCCCGCGGTGAGCCACGGGATGAGGACCGCCCCCGTCACGCTGCCGAGGCCCAGGGCGAGGCCCAGGGGGACCACGATGCGCCGCATCCGGAGGAAGTTCCAGGTGGAGATCAGGGCCGCGGCGGCCACGAGGACCTGGTTCGAGGCCCGGATGCTGTCGGTGAGGAGGGCGTTCAGCGTGGGGTTGGTGCCCTTGAAGGCGGCTGCGTAGGCTCCCAGGCCGAATATGGTGAGGTGGCCGACCCCGGCCATGATCCCGCCGAAGGCTCCCACGGTGGAGAAGATCCAGCCCACCCAGACCGCCCAGAGGAAGGCGGCGGCGTAGTCGATGCGGGGGGCCCCGGGGATGCCCGCGAAGCCCCGGGGCGCCCGGGGGTCGATGCGGCCGGGGCCCGTCCCGGTGGGGGTCTGTGCCAGGGCCGCGCCGATCTTTCCGGAAAGGCCGTAGGCGCCGGCGGCGGTCGCGGGCCGGTCCGGCCCCGCGGCGCCGGCCGGGAAGGGGGCCATGTCCGCGGCCGTGAGGATGAGCAGCACGGCGAAGACGGCGGTCCAGAACCTCGCCTCGTCGGGATGGATCATGGGCGGCCTCCAGGCGGGTTGGAAGGATGCGGCAGGCGTTTTCGGACGGCGGCCTCCAGGGCCGCCTCGGTCACGGCCTGGCGTTCGAAGACCACCTCGCCGTCGATCTCCACGGCGGGGAAGGCGGGAAGCTCCGGCAGCCGGTCCGGGTCCACGTCGGGCCGGCGGACGATCTCGATCTCCAGGGGGTAGCGTGCCTCGAGGGCCGCGGCCGCGGCCCGGATGTCCCGTCAGCGGCGGCCCGGGGGGTGGTTGAGGTAGAGGCGGAGCTTCATGGTATGATGGCGCCGCGGCAATCACCAAGCGGGACGCTTGGCGGCGGTGCTTCCCATCGCAGCCGCTGCGGCGTACCCCGTCGACGCCTCGTCCTTGGCGATGCTCGCTGAGCCATCCGATCGGCGGCCTTTCTGATGGCCTCGTAAAAAGTCTTCTGGGTGGAGGCTCGGCAAAAATCGCCACATACAGGGCGCGAGAATGTCGAGGAATGAGGTGTGGCCGGGTACGCCGCAATGACGCGCATCCGAAACAATGCAGCAGCCTGCGACTTTTTGCTGCGATGCCATCATTTTTTTGTGGGCCGGCGCTCCTCTCCCGGCAAGATGTTCAACGTTTTTGTTGAATAATCAGATTCTATGGCATCCAGAGATTCCATGTCAAGCGCCGATGTCCGCCGTCTCCTCTTCGAGCAGTTCGCCCGGGTGGGGAAGGCCCTCGGCCACGCCAGCCGCCTCGAGCTGCTCGACTTTCTCGCCCAGGGGGAGCGCCCCGTGGAGGCCCTGGCGCGGCTGGCCGGCCTCTCCGTGGCCAACACCTCGCGCCACCTCCAGGTGCTCCGCCGCGCCGGCCTGGCGGCGTGCCGGCGGGAGGGCTCCCAGGTCTTCTACCGGGTGGCCGACGAGGCCGTCATCGAGCTGGTGGACGTCGTGCGCCGGCTGGCGCGGCGCCGACTCGACGAGGTCCAGGAACTGGTGGACCGGTACTTGTCGGCCCTGGACGGCCTCGAGCCGGTGTCCGCGGCCGAGCTTCTCCACCGGCTGCGGGAGGGCGAGGTGACCCTGATCGACGTCCGGCCCCGGGAGGAGTTCGAGGCCGGCCACATCCCCGGGGCCCTCAACGTGCCCCTTCGGGAGATCGACGGCCTTCTCCACCGGCTTCCGCCCGGGCGCGAGGTGGTGGCCTACTGCCGCGGTCCCTACTGCGTCCTCTCCTACGAGGCGGTGGACCGGCTCCGGCGGGGCGGCGTGGCGGCGCGCCGCTTCGCCGAGGGATTCCCGGAGTGGCGCCTGGCCGGGCTTCCCGTGGCCCGGGGCGGTGACCGCGGGGAGTCCGGCCGGGCGGCGGATGCCGGAAGTGGAGAAACGGCGGCGGCCGGCCGAAAAGAAGGAGAGTGAGCGCCGCGGGTCTTCCCGGGCCGCGGCGCTCGGAAGGAGCGCCCCCATGACGCCGCCCGCCGCGCCTTCACCCGTCTGGCACAACCTCTTCCGCCGCCGACCCCCGTGGGCCGAGGAGGTGGCGGGCCTGTGGGCGGCCACGCCCCTGTTCGAGGGGATTCCCCGGCGGGAGGTCCTTCGTCTCGCTCGGGACATGCACCCGAGGTCCTTCGAGGAGGACGAGGTGGTCTTTCGGGCCGGGGACGTCGGCGCCGGTGCGGTCCTCGTCCTGGAGGGGCGGGTGGAGATCCGCGTGGGGGCGGCGCGGGTGGCCGAGCTCCGGGGGGGCGACTTCTTCGGCGAGGTCGCCTTGGTCCGGGAGGAGCGCCGCACCGCCGACGCGGTCTCCACGGCGCCGACCCGGGCGGCCTTCTTCCTCCGGGTGGACCTCGAGGAATGGATCGACCGGGCCCCCCGGCTCGGGGCGCGCTTCGTCACCAACCTCGCCGCCGTGCTGGCGGAACGCCTGCGCGTGGCCAACGCCCGGCTGGGGGCCTGATGTCCGGCGGACGGTTGCCTGCGTGGACCCGGGCGGCGGTCGCCTTCGCGGGGCTGGCGGCGGCCGCCGCGGCCCTGGTGGTGGTGTTCCGGCCCGTCCTGCTCCCGATCTTCATCGCCCTGCTGGGCTTCGCCGTCCTGGATCCCGTGGTGGATTCTTTCACCCGGACGGGGCTGTCCCGCGAGGCCGCCATCGGGCTGGTCCTGGTCCTGGCCCTGGCCGGGGCCGCGGGGGTGCTGGTGCTGGCCCTGCCGCACCTGGCGGGCCAGATGGTCCGGCTCGAGGAACGGCTGCCGGAGGTCTGGCGGTCCGTGGCCGCCGCCGTGGCGGGGCTCCGGGGGTGGCTCCGGGCCGTGGCGGGCGTGGATCTTCCGCCGGGAGTCCTCGGCCACGGCGCCGCCTCCCTCGACGCCTCCTGGGAACGCGTCGCCGGCCTGGCCCGGGCCGCGGCCCTCCAGCTGGTCCGGACCCTCCTCCTCGCCCCCCTTCTCCTGTTCTTTCTGCTCCGCGACCTGCGCCGCCTCCGCAGCCGTCTCCTGGGTCTCTTGCCCAACCGGGCCTTCGAGCTCGGCTGGCACATCTACGCCCGGGTGGCCCGCCGGCTCCAGCGCTACGTCCGCGGGGTCCTCGTCCAGTGCACGGTCATGGCCCTGGTGGCCAGCGCGGGCTTCCTGCTGGTGGGGCTGGACATGGCGGTGTTCTTCGGGACCCTGGCCGGGATCCTGAACGTGGTCCCGTACCTGGGGCCGCTACTGGCGGCCGCGTTCCCCGCGGTGTTCGTGCTGTCGGCGCCCCACCCGGACTACCCCCTCCTGGCGGGCATCGTCGGGGTCGTGCTCGGGGCCCAGGCCCTGGACAGCGCCGTGGTGATCCCGGCCTTCATCGCCGGCGTGGCGGACCTCCACCCGGTGACGGTGGTGGTGGGCATCGTGCTCGTGGGGTCTTTCTTCGGCCTCGCCGGCATGGTGGTGGCCGTGCCCCTGTTGTTCACCGCCAAGATCCTGTTCGAGGGGCTCCTCGAGGGATTCGGCGGTGGTCCCGCCCCCGCCCCGGCGGGGCGGCATGTGGTATAATCCCCCGGTGGAGCGAGGCAGCCCATCCAGAGAGAGGACCCGCTGACATGATGCAGTCTCCGTTACCTCCCGGCCGTCCCATCCGCCCGGGTTCCGGCGGCCGGCGGTGCCCATGGGCGTGGTGCCTTCTCCTGCTGCTCGTCGCCGTCGCCTGCGCCCCCGCCGGCGTCCGGGAGCAGGCCCGCCGGGCGGCGGCCCTCTCGGCCGCGGGACGCGACGCCGAGGCCCTCCAGATCCTGAAGGACCTCTGCCGCCGAAGCCGCGGCCGCGGCCGGAGCTGCACGGATCTCGCCCGGGTGCGCGGGCGGCTCGCCCAGGCCCGGCTCGGTCCCGTCCGGACAAGGCTGGCCGAGTTCCGCGAGGCCGGCCGGCCGGTGCCCCTCTCCGTGTTGGACGAGCTCGCCGCCCGGGTGGCGGGGCTCGAGGCCGTCGATCCCGACGCCCCGGGGCTCGGCGAGGTGAAGGGAGCCATCGAGGCGGCTCGGGGTGCCACCTCGTCCGCCGTGAACGCCACCCTGGCCAAGGCGGAAGACCTGTCCGCCGGCGGTGACTGGGAGGGCGCCCTGAAGGCGTTGGAGGGGGCCAAGGCGCTCGACCCGGGCACCGTGGGGCCCAGGTCGCGGGAATTGGCGGACCGGGCCGTGGCGGCGCTGGCGGCCGAGGCGGATGCGGCCGCCGGCCGGGAAGACTGGAAGACCGCCCGCCGCTGCCTCGACCGCTGGCTGGCGATCCGGCCGGGGGACCCGGGGGCCGAGGGCCTCCGGCGCAAGATCGAGGCCGGGGACAATGCCGAGGCCTACCTCGAGCGGGCCGCCGCCGCCCGGGCCGCCTACGCCTACGACGAGGCCGTGGCCGCCCTGCGCCGCGCGGCCGCCTACCCGGATGCCCCGGCGGACGTCGCCGAACGCCTCTCGGCTCTGCTGGCCGAGGCGGCGGCCTTCCACTTCCGGAACGGGGCCTCGTTCCTGGAGCAGGAGCACCTGGTGGAGGCCGTGGAGGCCTTCGAGCAAGGCTCCGGGTTCCTGGCGGCGCTCCCGGATGCCCGGCGGGGCCAGGTGGCGGTGCCGAAGAAGGCCGTCCGGGCCCTGGCCGACCGGCTCTTCTCGAAGGCGCAGGCCGCGGCTCGAAAGGGCTTCCCGGGGGCGGCCCTCCTGGGCTATGACCTGGTGCTCGAGCTCGAGCCGGGCTACCCCCAGGCGGCGCAGCTTCGGCGCGCGGCCGAGGCCGCGGTGGCGGCCAGGGCGCGCAAGTGCCTCGCGGTCACGGCCTTCAAGGGGCCGGCCGCCGCCCCCGAGGTGGGGGGGATATTCACCGCCGAGCTCCTCCGCCGCCTCCACCGCGACCTGGACGCGGACCTCCGGGTGGTGGAACGGGCCTCCCTGGACCTCCTCCTCAAGGAATACGAGCTGGCCCGGACCGCCGGCCGGGACACCCGGCGGCAGGATCCCTCCGCCGGCTTCCGATTCACCAGCGCGGACTACCTCCTCTTGGGTGAGGTGGTGGACTACCGGGTGGAGACCTCCCGCCAGGAGACCGCCCGGACCATCCGGGTCCAGACCGGGACGGAATCGGTCCCCAACCCCGCCTACGTCCCCGGGAAGACGCGGGATCCGAAGGTGCCGCCGGTGATCCGGCGCCCCACCTACGAAGACGTCCGGTACCGGCAGACCCACTACCGGAAGGTCGGGACCGCCAGCGTGAGTTACCGCGTGGTAGATGCCCGTTCCGGGGACGTCCTGCGGTCCGAGGTGCTGGAGGCGAGCCGGACCGCCGAGGACGACGCCCACGAGGGCGTGGAGATCGGGGCGTTCAAGCTCCCGGTCAAGCTCGCGGACCTGCCCCCGGACATGGAACTGCTGCGGGAGGCCCAGGAGGAGGTGGTGGAGAAGCTGGCCCGGCAGGTGGCGGGCGGCTTCCGCGGCGCCGACGCACGCTACCTCGCCGAGGCGGCGGCTCGGGACGAGGCGGGCGACCGCCGGGCCGCCCTGGAACGCTATGCCGACGCCCGGGCCATCATGGCGCGGAAGGGGCGGGATCCGGCCGCCGTGACGGCGAAGATCCGGGAGCACCTGGATGTCCTGGCTGGTTTCTAGAAAGGCGCTCCTCCGCTGGGCCCTGGTCTTCGTGCTGTGCGCGGCGGCGGCCTGGGCCGGGCCCGGGCCGTCCGGGCCGTGCCCGCCTGGGCCGGGCGGTGACCCCGACCCGGGCTACCGGGCGGCGGCCTTGGCGGCCAAGGGCGACCTGGAAGGGGCCCTTGCCGCCCTGGACGAGCTGGCGGACCCGGTCCGCCTCCGGGAGACCGCCGACTTCCGGGTCCTGCTCCGCGCGGCGGCCGGGGCGGCACATCCGGCCGGCGACGACGCGGGTCGGATCTCCGAAGGGCTCCGGCGGCTCCTGCCCGTCCTCTCCGGGCGGCTCATCCGGTTCGTGGCGGTGCGCGTCCCGGCGGCGCCGGACCGCCCCGTGGCCGAGGCGGACCTCAAGGTCCGCGCCGAGATTCTCGCCCTCAACCGCTACGTGGATTCCATCCTCTCCGGTTCGGAGGCGGGGGGAGAGGCGGCCTCGCTCTTCCGCGAGTACCTCCGGGACCGCCGGGACGTCCTGATCTCCTTCTCGACGGTGGCGGCCGCCCGCGACGTGGGCCGGTGGCGCGAGGCCGTGGTGGCCGTGGTGCTCGATACCCCGGAGATCGTCTCGCGGGCCCGGGTCTTCGGCGTCACCGGGAACGCCGCCACCCGTTTCGCCGTGGGGGTGGTGGGCTGCAGCCGGGATGCCCTGACCGTGGGTCCCGTGGTGAAGCGGCTCGAGGCGGCCGGGCACAAGGTGGAACTCCTCGGGGAGGGTTCCTGCGAGGACGGCCGCTACGGCCGGGAGGCCGCCCAGAAGGGGCTCGACATGCTCCTCTTCGTCACCGAGCGGGTGGACGCCGAGCCCAGCCGGCTGAGCGACGACCTCAAGGTGGTGGAGGGCGTGCTGGAGATCCGGGGGGCGGACGTCTACACCGGGCAGGACGTCTTCGAACTCCGCCGGGCCAAAACAGTCTACGATTCCGGCGAGCGGTCCGGCGCGGAGCTGGCGCTGGGGGCCGCCCTGGAGAACCTGGGGGCCGACCTCGAGGCCGCCGTCACCCGGGCGGGCGTCCGCCTTGCCGCCGATCCCGTCCGCCGGCGCCTCAAGGCCGAGGCCCACGCCCGCGCCACCCGGGGGCCCGTGGAGGTCCGGGTGGAACGGGTGCTCCCGGTCTTCGCCAACAACGCCAAGCACTACGCCGAGGCCCCCTTCGTCTTTCTCCGCCTGGTGAACCACACCGGGGGCGATATCGAGGACCTCGACGTCTCCCTCCGGGTCAAGGCGTTCATGGACTTCCCGTCCGAGACCCGGGTCGACCGCCTTCCGGCCTCCGCCAACGCCTCGGTGGCCCTGCGGGCGGTCTTCAACGGACGGCTGCTGGAACTCACCGAGAACACCCCGCTCCAGGCCCGGGTGGAGGCCCGCTACCGCCTGGGGGGCGCACCACGGAGCGCCGAGGTCACGGTGCCGCTCCGGGTCTACGAGCGCCATGCCCTCACCTGGGACGACCGCCGGAAGATCGCCATCTTCGTCACCCCCAAGGATCCGCCCGTCATGGACTTTTCCCGGGCCGTGCTCCACGCGGTGAAGGCCCCCGTGGTGAGCCGCCGGGTCACCCTCGCCGCCGCCGCCTTCGAGGCCCTTCGCGCCCTCGGTGTCACCTACCAGGCGGATCCCAACAACCCCTACGCGAAGGCCGGGGCCCGGGGCGGCGTGGATTACGTCCAGTACGCCCGGGACACCCTGGCCCGGAAGGCGGGGGACTGCGACGACCTCGTGGTCCTCTACGCCTCGCTGCTCGAGAGCCTCGGCATCCGGACCGCGGTGCTGGATCTCGGTGACCACGTGATGGCCGCCTTCGACACCGGCATCGCCATGGCGGAGTTGGCCCGGTACGGTATCGATCCCGGCGCCGTCCTGGCCCGGGGGGGGACGGCCTGGGTGCCGGTGGAGCTGACCCGCCTCGGGGAGGACTTCACAGGGTCCTGGGCGGCCGCCGCCGGACGCCGCCGGCGGGCGGGCCGCCGCCTCCGGGTGGTGGACGTGGCCCGGGCCTGGCGTGCCTACAAGCCGCCGACGCTGCCGCCGTGCCGCGTCGCGACGGCGCTTCCGGCCGGCTTTCCGGCGAAACTGGCCGCCGTCTTCGACCGCCTGGGGAAGGATCGGAATGCGCGCTTGCTCCAGGGGATGCGGGGCGGCATGGTCGCCCCCGAGGAGGCCCTCTACGTCCTGGCCCGAGACGGCCTCCTGGACGACGCCCTGGCCCTGGCGGACGCCTTCCGGGCCGCGGGCGTCCGGACCCCGGAATTCCTGAACGACCTCGGCAACGTCTACTTCCTCAAGGGGCGCTACGGGGAGGCCCTCCGGTGTTACCAGGCGGCGGTGACCGCCCGGCCCGGGGTCCCCTTCTACCGGAAGAACGCCGAGAAGGCCCGGCGGCGGCTGGAACGGCAGCGGCCCGGGGCCGCCGCGGAGAAGGAGGGATAGGATGATGAAGATGCGTGGACTGGCCTGGTTCCTGGCGGTGGGGTTGTTCCTCGGGTGGGCCTTTCCGGCCCCGGCGGCGGATCTCGCCGAGGTCCTGGCCCGCATCAAGAAGAAGGTGACGGAGCTCAAGGTCCAGGACCCCGTTCACAAGACCACTGCGGTGGGAGGGGTCCGGGGCGACGAGGACAGGGAGACGGCCGACCTCTACTGGGCCGGCAAGCGCGAAGTGACGAAGGCGGAGCTGGCGGCCTTCGAAAAGGCCGTGTCTTTGGCCGAGAAGGGGCAGACCGCCGAGGCCCGAAAGGCCCTCCAGGCCTTTCTCGAGGCCTATCCCTCCTCGGCCCTCTCCGGGGAGGCGGAGGAGCTCTTGGCCGCGTTGCCGGCCCCGGAGGGCGGGGCCGGTTCCTGATCCCGGATCGGACGGAAGACCTCCACGGGGCGGCGGCGCCCCTTCACGGTGGCCTCGCCCAGTGACTCGAACCGCACCCCTTCCAAGGGGGGGCGGCCCAGGCGGGGCGCCACGGCCTCGGCGGTGGACCGTGTCACCAGGACGGGCACGTCGAACCACCGCGTCAGTCCCTCCACC
This sequence comes from Dissulfurirhabdus thermomarina, assembly GCF_012979235.1. Classification (NCBI taxonomy): domain Bacteria; kingdom Pseudomonadati; phylum Thermodesulfobacteriota; class Dissulfuribacteria; order Dissulfuribacterales; family Dissulfuribacteraceae; genus Dissulfurirhabdus; species Dissulfurirhabdus thermomarina. The sequence goes on along the minus strand of NZ_JAATWC010000006.1, from coordinate 103,456 downwards.
CGGGCCCCGAGGTTCACCGTGTCCCCGATGGCCGTGTACTCCATCTTCTTTCCCTCGGCGCCGATGTTGCCCACCAGGGCCTCCCCGGTGTTGAGGCCGATGCCCATGCGGAGGGGCTCTTTTCCAGCCGCCCGCCACCCGGCCTGGAGGTCTTCCAGGCGCCGTTCCATCTCGAGGGCGCAGGCCACGGCCCGGACGGCATGGTCCGGCTGGGGCAGCGGCGCGTTCCAGAAGGCCACGATCTGGTCCCCCACGAACTTGTCCAGGGTGCCGTCCCAGGCCAGGACGATCTCCGACATGGCGGTGAGGAACTCGTTGAGCCGCCGCACCACCTCCTCTGGCGAGTGGGCCTCGGAAAAGGGCGTGAAGTCGCGGAGATCGCAGAAGAGGATGGTGATCTCGCGCCGGAGGCCGCCCAGCTTCACCATCTCCGGCGACCGGATGAGCTCGTTGACCACCCGTTCCGTGACGTAGGCGGAGAAGATCCGGCGGATCCGGCGCGCGAATCGGTCCTCCACCGCGAACTTGTAGGCGAGCACGGCGATGAGGACGGCCACCACGTTGGAGCCGGGGTAGATCACGTTGACCCAGAGCCCGAGCCGGGAATAGAGGACCGCCGCCGAGACGAGGAGGGCCGCCAGCCCCCCGAGGGCCACGGCCGTGGCGCCCGCCGCCCGGGAACGCGCCGCCGCCCACGAAAAGAAGAGGCCCGTGGCCAGGAGGATCCACAGGTTGACCGCGAAGGAGGCCCGGCGCAGGACCCGTCCCTCCAGGAGGGACGAGATGACGTGGGCGTGTTTCTCCACCCCCGGCATGTTGGGGGAAAAGGGCGTGACCCGGAGGTCGTAGACCCCGACGGCGGTGGCCCCCACCAGGACGATGCGGCCGCGGACGAGGCCGGGGTCGAAGCGCCCATCGAGCACGTCGGCGAAACTCAGGGTGGGGAAGCACCCGGCGCCCCCGTAGTAGTGGAGGAGGGTGCGGCCGAAGGGATCCAGCGGGATCCGGCGGTCCGGGCCGAGGTGGAGGCGGCCGCCCGACGCGGTGACGTCGGTGCCGCGGAGTTCGAGCGCCCGGGCCGCCGCCGCAAGACTCAGGCTCGCGTAGGCCCGGCCCCGGTAGCCCACCAGGAGCGGCTCCCACCGGACCACGCCGTCCGGGTCCGGGAAGAGGTTGATGTGCCCGACGGCCAGGGCGTTGCGTCCCAGGAGGGGGACCGGGAGGGTGACGGAATCGGCCTCCGGCGGCGCCACTCCGCCTGCCACCGGGACGGCGGCGGTCCGGAGGGAGGAGCGGGGAGGCGGATCGGGGCCCTTCGGGCCCCCGAAGGTGAAGTAGGCGGCGAGCAGGACGTTGCCCGACCGGGCCATGGCCTCGGCCAGGAGGGGGTCGTCGGCCTCCGGCTCCGAGAAGATGAGGTCGAGGACCACGAGGCGCGGCTTGAGAGGGGCGAGGACGTCCAGGAGCCGGGCGAACCGGCGCCGCGGCCACGGAAAGCGGCCGAGCCGGCGGAGGCTCGCGTCGTCGATGGCGATGATGGTGACGTTGCCGGGCGGCGCCGCCTCGCCCCGGAACTGGGCCCGGAGATCCAGGGACTTGCGCTCGAAGAGCTCGAAGACGGCCGGCCGGGCGCACATCAGGAGCGCGGTGGCCAGGGTGATGGCCGCCCCCAGGAGGAGGGACGTCCGCCGCCCCTTCCGGTGCCGGGGTTCCGGCGCGTCGAAGGGCGGCTCCCGTCTGGGCATCGGGTGCTCTCCCGGTGGGCGGCCCGGCCCGGCCGGGGGCTAGTCTTCGTCCCCGGTGGCGTCGGCCAGGCGGCGGAGGGCGTCGGCCCGGCGCCGCAGCACGCTCCCGGCGTCGGAGAGGCGGCCGGCCAGGCGGTCGAGGATGTCCTGCTGGGCCTCGAGCTCGCCGGCCAGCTCCGCCAGTTCCTCCTCCGGGAGGAACCGGCCGGGGAGGAGGGGACGCCCGAACCGTTCCGCGTGGATCTCCTGGAGGAGGGCCAGGGCCTCCTGGAAGTCTTCCGCTTCCACGCCGGGCGCCCGAAGACCTGTATCCAGGGCCCCGCGAAGGTCCAGCGGAGAGTGGCCGAACCGCCGCTGGTAGCTCTGCTGGAGGGTCCGAAAGAGAAAGAGCATCTCGGACTCCGAGATTTCTTCCTCGTTGAGGAGCCGGAAGAGGGCCTCTCGGGGTTCCTGGATGGGCCGCTCGAAGCGTTTCCGGTGGGCCGTTTCCACGGCCCGGTGGAGGTCCTTCAGGGTATCGGCCGCCAGCTCCGCGTCCTCGAGCAGTTCGAGGAGGATGGCCCGAGGGTCGTGGAGGCGGCGCTGGAAGCGGGCCTCGTAGGTGGATTGGAGATCCAGGAGGAGGTCCCGGGCGGCGTCCGGGTGGGCCCGGCCCGATGCGAGGCAGCGCCGGAGCCCCCGGCCCAGTTCCGCCAGGTCCGGCCCGGCGGCCTCCCTCTCCCGGATCTCGGCGGGCGTCTTCAGCACCACGGCCGGCCCTTTCGGGGGGCGTGCCTCCGTGGCGGGCGGCGACGGCGAGGGCGCCGCGGCCGGCCGGGTCTCCGGCCGGCTCCGCCGCTTCCAGAACTCGGCGAATCCCTTGACCTCCCGGGGCGGGTGATTCCGGAGCTTCTCGGCCAGGGCCTCGATGCACCGGCTGGCGGCGGCCTTCGGGTCGTGGAGCAGGAGCGGGCGCTGGCCGAGGACCGCCGAGGCGAGGGCGCTGTCCTTCAGGACGTGGCCGAGGTAGTGCATCTCGAGGTGGAGGTAGCTCTTGGTGGCGTCGTTGAACCGGGAGAAGATCTTGAGCCCGTCCTCCCGGGTGAGGACCTGGTTCACCAGGACGTAGAGGCGGCCCGCGTAGCCGTGTCTCTTGAGGACCTTCACCAGGGAGTAGGCATCGGTGAGGGACGTGGGCTCCGGGGTGACCACCAGTAGGGTCTCCGGCGCGGAGAGGATGAAGGAGAGGACGGATTCGGCGATCCCGGCGGCGGTGTCCACCAGGAGGTAGTCGAAGCGTTCCTCGAGCTCCTGGAGGCCCTGGAGGAGGCGGGCGGTCATCTCGGGGGAGAGATCCGCCAGTGCCTCGATGCCGGAGGCCGCGGGCAGGATGCGGACCCCTTCCGGTCCCTCCAGGAGGAGGGCCTCCAGCTGCTCTTCCCCCTTGAAGAAGTCTTCGAGGGTGCGGGCGGGTTCCAGCCCGAAGAGGATGTTGACGTTGGCCAGGCCGGTATCGGCGTCCAAAAGGCAGACCTTCGCCCCGGACCGGGCCAGGGAGATGGCCAGGTTGGCGCAGACGTTGGTCTTGCCGACCCCGCCCTTGCCACTGGTGACGGCGAGGACCCGTGCCCGGACAGGGTCGGCCCGGGGGCGCTCCCCCTCGGGGCGAAGGGGACGGACCGCCTGGAGGTGGGGGGTCTTTCGGGGGCGTTCGTTTTCGATGCTCATCGGCTGGCCACCTCTTTCATCCTCTATACCTCATGCGGCCTCCGCGGCAAAGGGCCGACGGAGCGCCTAGAGCCCCTCCAGGGGACATCCGCCGCACCGGGGCTGCCGCGGGCGGCAGCGATGCTTGCCCAGGGCCACCAGCAGGGCGTGGTACTCGTTGTAGAGGGCGGCGTCCCGCGGCAGGTGCGACATGAAGAGTTCCCGGACCGTCTCGTAGCCCGCCCCGGGGGCGATGCCGTGGCGCCCGAGGATGCGCCGGGTGTAGGCGTCCACCACGAAGGTGGCATGGCTCCCGGCGTAGAGCAGGATGCTGTCCGCGGTCTCCGGTCCGATGCCCCGGACCGCCAAGAGCCTCGGGCGAATCGTTTCCAGGGCCTCGGCCAGCATGGCCCCGAGGTCGCCGCCGAAGCCCTCCCGCACGAAGCGCAGGAAGTCCTTGAGACGGCGGGCCTTCACGTTGAAGTACCCGGCGGGACGGATGAGCTCGGCCAGTTCCGGCTCCGGCACCCGTTCCAGGGCCTCGACGGAGGTGATGAGCCCCCGGGCCGCGAGGGCGGCGATGGCCCGTTCCACGTTCCGCCAGTTGGTGTTCTGGGTGAGGATGGCGCCCACGCAGATCTCCAGGGGGGTCTGGCCGGGCCACCAGCCCTGGGGGCCGAAGTGCCGGTAGAGCTGGTGGTAGAATCGATCGAGCCGGGCGGCGAGGCCGGGGCCCGGTGGGGCATCCTCTGATTGTGCGGACACGGGTCTCATTTCTGCACTCGTATGATGGCGTCGCGAGAGTCGCCAAGCGGAATTCAAGCCCCTCGGCTCCTCGCAGCCTCCGGCGACGCCTCGTTCCTTCGGATGTTCTCATCATTGCGGCGTACCCAAGTACGCCTCATTCCTCGACATCCTCGCGCCTTGCATTTGGCGATTTTTGTTGGCCATCCATTCAGAGGACTTTTTACGAGGCCGTCATCCGTGCCGATGCCGGAACTTTAATTGACGCCGGGCCATCCGTGCAGAGGGCCTTTTACGGGGACATCCCCACCGGGGGACCAGACTCACCGCTCCATGCCCCCGGAAAAATGGATTGACTCCCGGCCCAGCTCTGCCTCCCGCCCTCTGTGGTGCCGAGGGAACCCCGCCCCGTCCCGCCAACAACGTTGGCGGGACGGGGCGGGGCGCCACAGTGGACTGCCCTTTCTTTTGGTTACTTTTCTTCGGGCACGCAAAGGAAAGTAACGCCCGCCGCAGGCGACGGCGGCCCCAGGCCCCCACTGAGGCATCAAATTCTCACCCTACTCCGTACGAATTCGGATTATGGGGAGCCAAAACCGTTTTTGCGACGCCGATCATCCTTCCCGGATGAAGAAGACGTAGACCCAGACGGCCATCACGGCGGCGCAGATACCTATGAAGGAGGCGAGGTTCCCCAGCTGGCCCTCCAGCTCTCCGTGGGGCAGGGTGTAGACCACGGCGTACCAGAGGACGTAGCCCCCGACGATGACCGCCAGGGTCCGGAACATCTGGAGGAAGGCCAGCGCCCCCAGGAGCACCAGGGCCCCCACCACCATGTAGGGATTGTTGAGGAGAGAGAGCGGGTCCACCTCGCCCACGCGCTGGAGGATGGCGTCGGTGGTGAGATTTTCGAGGATCTGGTCCCATGCGATGTTCATACCGGGCCTCCTTGGGGCGCGGCGCCGGCGGCCCCGGGGTCCGGCGGGGGCGCGGCGCCGGCATCTCGCCTCCTTCCGCCTTTATCGGCGCATGGCGGTCGGTTCATGAGGTCCGCCGGCCGGCGCTTTCCGCGGGGTCGAGGTCGAGCAGGGCCTCTGCGGTGCGTTCCGCGGCGAAGACCGTGGATTCCAGGTCCAGGACCCGGTCCACGGCGCCGTCGAAGAGGACCTTGACCCGGGCCGGAAAGCCGTCCTCCGGGTCCGCGTCCCAGAACTGGAGCCGGAGGGGGACCCGCGGCAGGACCGGGATCTCGATGCAGAGGTCCGCCTCGCAGGCCGGGGGGACCGTTCCGCCCAGCCGTGACGCCGCCTCGGCGAGGTCGCCCGGGCGCCCGGCGAAGGCGCCGGCCAGCCGCTCCTCCGCGGCCCGGCGGAGGGTGGTCACCTTGGAGATGGAATTGGGAAGGGATTCCAGGCCGATCCAGCGGCCCTCGACCTCTCCGGTGCGGCAGAAGAAGAGGTAGTTGTGGAGCAGGATCTGGTCCCGCGGGTCGAGCTCGCGGCCGTCGTCGGCGGCGGCCCCGGCGGGGCCCACCCGGATCCGGCGGCCGAGGTAGGGGAGGACCAGCCAGGGGGTCCCGGCCTCCTCGTCGTACCGGGCCCCCACCACCGGGGCCAGGGCCGCGAGGTCCAGGCCGGCGGTCCGGCGGCGCAGATCCCGGGCCAGGGCGGTGTCGGGGTCGTCGGCGCCGGCCGCTTCCGGGGCGGAGGGGTCTTCCGGGAGGTGCGGGCAGGCGCCGCGCCCGGCCCGGCCCGTCACCACGGCCGCCGCGAAGGCCATGCAGGTGGGATACCCGCATTGGCCGCAGTTGGTCTTCGGTGTGAGGCGGACGATGTCGAGGACGGTGGTGGCCACCGCGGTGTTCCTCCCGGGGCGATCAGGACGTCCCGGTATGCCCGAAGCCCCCGTCGCCGCGTTCGGTGGGGGGCAGCTCCGCCACCTCCCGCCAGGCCGCTCTGGGGGCGGGCGCCAGCACCATCTGGGCGATCCGGTCCCCCCGGCGGATCTCCACGGGCGCCGGACCCAGGTTGACGAGGCCCACCTTGATCTCGCCCCGGTAGTCGGCGTCGATGGTGCCGGGGGCGTTCACCACGGTGACGCCTCGGCGGATGGCGAGGCCGCTCCGGGGGCGGATCTGGAACTCGTAGCCCGGCGGCAGCGCCACGGCGATCCCGGTGGGGACGAGGGCGAGCCCGCCGGGCTCGATCCGGACGGGGGCCTCCACGGCGGCGGCGAGGTCCATGCCGGCCGCCTGGGCCGTCATGTACCTCGGCAGCGGGAGATCCCGGGCATGGGGCAGCCGGGTGACCCGAACGGAGACGGGAGCCGCCGGCATGGTCCTCAGGCGCCCACCGCCAGGGCCTCCAGGGCCCGGGCGTCCGGTTCCCCGATGGGCCCCAGCGCCGCCACGGCCAGGCCCCCTTCCCGGCACCAGGCCGCCAGCTCCTGGACCTCGGCGGGTTCCACCGCCTCCAGGGTGCCAAGGGCCTCTTCCGGGGGGATGAACCTTCCGAAGTGGATCTCGTTTCGTGCCAGGCGGGTCATCCGGGTATCGGTGTTTTCCATGGCGAGAAAGAGGTTGCCGCGCAGGTGGCTCTTGGCCTCGTCCAGCTCGCGGTCCGTCACCCCCCCGGAGGCGAGCCGTTCCAGTTCCCCGGCCGCCAGGGCGGCGACCTCGGCGGCCTTCCCCGGGGCCACCCCGGCGTACATGCCCAGCAGCCCGGCGTCTTCGTAGGGAGAGAGGAAGGAGTAGACGGAGTAGGCCAGGCCCCGCTTCTCCCGGATCTCCTGGAAGAGCCGCGAGCTCATGGACCCCCCCAGCATGACGTTGAGGAGGAGCGCCGCGTGGCGGCGGGGGTCGGCGGCGGCCGGTCCCCGGCACCCCAGGACCAGGTGGACCTGCTCGAGGTCCTTCTCGTGGAGGGCCGCCCCGGTTCCCGGGAGGGCCGGTTGCCGGGCCGAGGGCCGGCCCTGGACCGGGACGGCGGTGAAGGCGGGGGCGATGGCCTCGACCAGCGCCTCGTGCCGGACGCTGCCGGCGGCGGTCACCAGCACCCTGGGGGCCGTGTAGGCCTCCCGGGTGTAGGCGCGGAGCCGCTCGGAGTCGAAGCGGGTCACCGATTCCGGGCTCCCCAGGATGGAACGGCCAAGGCCGTTGTCGCCCCAGAAGTGCCGGCCGAAGAGATCGAAGACCAGGTCGTCCGGGGTGTCCTCCACCATGTGGATCTCCTGGAGGATGACCCCCCGCTCCCGCTCCACCTCCAGGGGGTCGAAACGGGAATTGAGGAAGATGTCGGTCAGGAGCTCCAGGACGAAGGCGAGGTGCTCGTCGAGGACCCGGACGTGGAAACAGGTGGTCTCCCGGGAGGTGAAGGCGTTGGTGTGGCCGCCCACGCTGTCGAATGCCTTGGCGATTTCCAGGGCGCTCCGGGACTGGGTCCCCTTGAAGATCATGTGCTCGATGAAGTGGGAGATCCCGTGGTGGGCGGGGTCTTCGTCCCGTGCGCCCATGGTGACCCAGACGCCCACCGAGACCGACCGGAGGCCGGGCACGTGCTCGGTGAGCACCCGGATGCCGTTGGGAAGGATGGCCTTTCGGAATTCGCTCACCGCCGGCCCTTGCCCTTCTCCTCCAGCACCGCCTTCCGGCTGAGCCGGATGCGGCCCTGTTTGTCGATCTCCAGCACCTTGACCTCCACGGTGTCGCCCTCCTTGAGGACGTCGGAGACGGCGTTGACCCGTTCCCGGGCGAGCTGGGAGATGTGGACCAGCCCGTCGGTGCCGGGCAGGATCTCCACGAAGGCGCCGAAGTCCATAATCTTCTTCACCGTTCCGGTGTAGACGCGTCCCACCTCCGCCTCGGCGGTGAGCTCCTTGACGCGTTCCACGGCCCGGCGGGCGACCTCCCCGTTGGGGGCGAAGATGTTGACCTGGCCGGAGTCCTCCACGTCGATCTTGACCCCGCACTCCGCCGTGAGGGCGCGGATGGTCTTCCCGCCCGGGCCGATGAGGTCCCGGATGCGGTCGGGGTTGATCTGGATGGTGGTGATCTTCGGGGCGTACTCGGACAGCTGGGCCCGGGGCTTGTCGATGACGGCGGCCATCTTGTCGAGGATGTGGAGGCGGGCCTCCCGCGCCTGGGCCAGCGCCTTCTCGAGCACGGCCTCGTCGATCCCCGAGACCTTGATGTCCATCTGGAGGGCCGTGATGCCTTCCCGGGTGCCGGCCACCTTGAAGTCCATGTCGCCGAGGTGGTCCTCGTCGCCCAGGATGTCGGTGAGGATGATGAAATCGTCCCCCTCCTTGATGAGCCCCATGGCCACGCCGGCCACCATGTCGCGGATGGGGATGCCCGCGTCCATCATGGCCAGGGTGCCGCCGCAGACAGTGGCCATGGAGGAGGAGCCGTTGGATTCCAGGACCTCCGAGACGATCCGGATGGTGTACTGGAACTCATCCGCCGGCGGCACCACCGCCGACAGCGCCCGCTCGGCCAGGGCGCCGTGCCCGATGTCCCGCCGGGAGGGCCCCCGCATGGGCCGCACCTCCCCCACGCAGTAGGGGGGAAAGTTGTAGTGGAGCATGAAGTGCTTGAAGGCCTGGCCGCTCAGGGTCTCGATCCGCTGCTCGTCCTCGGCGCTTCCCAGGGTGGCCACCACCATGGCCTGCGTCTCCCCGCGGGTGAAGAGGGCGGAACCGTGGGTGCGGGGCAGTTCTCCGACGGAGCAGGTGATGGGCCGGACCTCGGTGAAGGAGCGGCCGTCGATGCGCCGCTTCTCCCGGACGATGAGATCCCGCATGATCTCCTTTTCGAGGTCCTTGAAGAGACCGGAGATCTCCCGTTCCCGGTCGGGGTAGGCCTCCTGGAGCCGTTCCAGGACGTCGGCCTTGAGGCGTTGCTTGGCCTCGCCCCGGGCCATCTTGTCGGCGACCTGGACGAGGGAACGGAGCTCGGCCTCGGCCAGTTCCCGGACCTTCGCCGCCAGTTCCTCGTCCACCACGGGTTCCGGGACGGAGAGCTTGGGCCGGCCGGCTTGCTCCCGGAGGGCGTCCTGCATGTCCAGCAGGGGCTGGAGGGCCTGGTGGCCGAAGGTGATGGCCGCCTGGACGTCCCGCTCGGGCAGCACCGCGGCCCCGCCTTCCACCATGACGATGGCGTCCCGGCTGCCCGCCACGATGATGTTCATGTCGGAGCGGGCCAGCTGGCTCGCGGAGGGGTTGGCCACGAAACGGCCGTCGACGCGTCCCACCCGGATGCCGGCGATGGGGCCGTCGAAGGGGATGTCCGAGACCGTGAGGGCCGCGGAGGCGGCGGTGATGGCCACCACGTCCGGGTCGAGCTCGGGGTCCACGGAGAGGACCGTGGCGATGATCTGGGTGTCGAAGCGGTAGCCGGCCGGGAAGCGCGGCCGGAGGGGACGGTCGATGAACCGGGAGGTGGTGGTCTCCTTCTCGGTGGGCCGGCCGATCTCGCGGCGGAAGTAGCTGCCGGGGATCCGGCCCGCCGCGTAGTACATCTCTTTGTATTCCACCAGCAGGGGGAGGAAGTCGATGCCCTCCCGAACCTGCCCGGACGTGACGGCGGTCACCAGGACCACGGTGTCGCCGTAGCTGGCCAGGACGGATCCGTTGGCCTGCTTGGCCACCCGGCCCGTCTCCAGCCGGAAGGGGATGTCGTTGATGCGGGTCTCTTGCTTGATCATGGTCGCTGTCCTGTCGTTCGAGGCCGGAGTACCCCCCGCGGTCGGCGCGGCGCCAGGCCGTGCCTTCCGGCCGTTCTCGGCGGTCGGGGTTACTTGCGGATGCCCAGTTCGCTGATGATCTTCCGGTAGCGCTCGACGTCCCGTGCCTTGAGGTAGTCGAGGAGCCGCCGGCGCTGCCCGACGAGTTTCAGGAGGCCCCGCCGGGAGCCGTGGTCCTTCTTGTGCAGCTTGAAGTGCTCCGTGAGGTACTGGATCCGGGCGCTCAGGAGGGCGATCTGGACCTCCGGCGACCCGGTATCCTTCCCGTGAACCTTATATTTCTCGATGATTTCCTTCTTCCGTTCGGGGTCGAGAACCACAGCCTGTTCCTCCTTGTCTCTCAGTGATGTCTGGTGTGCCTGGCGTCCCGGGGCCGGCCCGCCGGGGCAGCGGGTCCGTGCCGGTCGGGATCGGTTTCATGGTTTTTTCCGCAGGGCCCTTGGAGGTCGGTCCAGGGCCTCCGGTGCGCCGTCGTCGGACCGGGGCCACACCTTCAGGGTCCGGACCCGGGCCCCGGGGGACTCGCCGGGCTCGGGCCAGGCCGCCACGGCCACGAGTTCCGGTGGGGCGCCGGCCGGCGGCTCGGCCAGGAGCCGCACGTAGGGGACGCCCGGGGCCGGCTGGATGTCTTGGGCCTCCAAGGCCCTCCGGAGCCGGCCCAGTGGGACCGGCCGTCCTTCTCTCAGTTCCAGGGCCATGCCGCCGTCGATCTCCACCGCCGGGATGTGGTCCAGGGCCGCGGTGGTGGGCACCAGGAGTTCTTCGAGCCGGCCGGCCTCGGCGGCCCGTCGGGCCTCCTCCAGGGGGAGCGCCGCGTCCTCGGCGAAGGGGCCGCTTCGCGTCCGGCGCAGGGCCGCCAGGTGGGCGCCGCAGCCCAGGGCCGTTCCGAACTCGTGGGCCAGGGAGCGGACGTAGGTTCCCTTGGTGCAGTGGACCCGGAAGTGGACCCGGGGGAGGTCCGCCCCGAGGATGTCGAAGGCGAAGACCTCGATGCGCCGGGGGGGTTTCTCCACGTGGATGCCCTTGCGGGCCAGCTTGTAAAGGGGACGTCCCTGGTGTTTCACCGCCGAGAACGGCGGGGGTGCCTGAAGGAGGCGCCCCGTGAGGGCGGCGGCGGCCCGCCGGAGGTCGTCCATGGAGAGCGCGGGCACCGGGCGGCGCCCGGTCTCCCGCCCGGCCGCATCGTAGGTGTCGGTGCTGACCCCCAGGTGCAGGGTGCCCTCGTAGACCTTGTGCCCGGCCATGATGAAGCGGGAGATCTTGGTGGCCCGGCCGAGGCAGAGGGGGAGGACCCCGGAGGCGATGGGGTCGAGGGTCCCGGTGTGGCCCACCTGCCGGATGCCGGCGATCCGGCGCACCTCCCGGACCATCCGGAAGGAGGTGACGCCCACGGGCTTGTCGAGGACCAGGACGCCGTTCATGGCCGGAGGTCGTCGAAGTCCCGGGCGAGGCGTTCCAGGAGGAGCGCCCGGATCTCGCCCGCGCTGCCGGAACGGCGGAAGCCCGCCGCGTGGAAGTGGCCGCCGCCGCCGAATTCCTGGGCCAGTGCGGCGACGTCGTAGGTGGTCTTGGAGCGGAGGCTGACGGCCACGTTGCCGGCGTGGACCTCCCGGATGAAGACGGCCACCTCCACCGAGTCGATGCTGCGGCAGTAGTTGACGAAGTCTTCCGTGTCGGCCTCCCGGGCGCCCGTGGTCCGGAACATCTCCGGCGTGGCCTGGAGGAGGCCGATGCGCCCCCCGGCCCGGACCTCGAGGGTGTGGAGGACGAGGCCCAGGAGGCGGAGCCGCCTTTCCGGCCAGCTCTGGTAGAGGGCGCGGGCGACCCCGGAGGGATCGGCCCCCCGGCTGACCAGGTACTCCGCCATGGCAAAGGCCAGGGCCGTGGTGTTGTTGTGTTGGAAGGCCCCGGTGTCGCTCACGATGGCCGCGTAGAGGTTGGTGGCGATCTCCGCGGAGACGGGCCAGCCGAGCTCGTTCAGGACCCAGAGCACGATGGCCCCGGTGGCGAAGACCTCAGGGTCCACGTACCGGACCACGTCCCGGCCGAATTCCCCCTGGGTGAGGTGGTGGTCCAGGACCACCACCGAGGTGGCCTCTCGGGCGAGGCGCTCGCCCCCCCGGCCGACCCGGCCGGCTTCCCCGCAGTCCAAGACCACCAGCACGGTCCCGGGCGCGAGCGGCACCGGCGGTTCCGTCACCACCCGCCCGCTCCCGGGCAGGAACGCCAGGTGCGGCGGAACCGGTGCCTCCATGTAGAGCGTGGCGTCCCGCCCCGCCGCCTCCAGGGCGAGCCCGAGGCCGAGGAGGGACCCCACGGCGTCCCCGTCGGGCCGGGCGTGGCAGGTGAGGACGAATCGCTCCCCGCCGTCCAGGAGCGCGGCCACGCGCCGCAGGGCCTCGGGCCGGGGCGACTGCGGCGGGGTCCGGCGGCATCGGCCGGGCGCGGCGGTCTGGGAGGTCGGTTCGGTCACGGCGGTGTTTCCTCGCTCGTCTGGGGTCACTCGGCCTCGCCGGCCAGCAGGCGCTGGATCCGTTCCTGGGCGTCCAGGGAACGGTCCAGGCTGAAGGTGATCTCGGGCGTCCGCCGGAGATCCAGCCGGCGGCCGAGGGCCCGGCGGACGAAGCCCTTGGCGCTCTCCAGGCCGGCCATGGCCGCGTCGCGGCGGTCCTGCCCGCCCAGGACCGAGACCTGGACCCGGGCGTGGCGGAGGTCGGCGGTGACCTCCACGGCCATGACCGTGATGAGGCCCTGGACCCTGGGGTCCTTGATCCGGCGCTGGAGGAGATCGGCCATCTCGTCGCGGATCAGGTCGCCCACCCGGCGCGCCCGCTGTGACTTGTGCGGCATCATTTCTCGGTTCGCTCGCCTTCGCGGTCCTTCAGGAGAAGTTGAGGATCTCGATGTCCGTCTCCACGACCTCCACCAGGCAGGTCCCCTCGATGAAGTCGAGGACCTTGTCCAGGGCGCCGTTGATGACGGGCCGGCTGTTGCCCACCGCGGAGATGCCGATGGTCCCCCGCTGCCAGTCGTCGTGGTCGGCCACCTCCGAGACGGCCACCCCGAAGCGGTTTCGGACCTGTCCCATGAGACTCTGCATGACCCGCCGCTTTCCCTTGAGGGAATGGTTTTCCGGGAGGCGGACCCGGATGTGCGCGATGCCCACGACCATGTGCCCGGCAGGGGGTGCGACCACGGACCGGCCGCGGCCTCAGCCTCCCTGTCCCTCGCCGCCGGGCTGGGCCGTCTCCAGCTCCGGCGCCACCTCTTCCATGCGGTAGACCTCGATGATGTCCCCGACCTTGATGTCGTTGAATCGCTCGAGGCCGATACCGCACTCGTAGCCCGCCTGCACCTCCTTCACGTCGTCCTTGAAGCGGCGCAGGGAGGCGATCTTGCCGTTGTAGACCACCACGTTGTCCCGGAAGAGCCGGGCCTGGGCGTTGCGGCGGACCACGCCCTCCTGGACGAAGCAGCCGGCCACGGTGCCCACCTTGGGGACGTGGAAGGTCTCGCGGACCTCTGCCTGCCCGAGGACCTTCTCCTCGAAGACCGGCTCGAGGAGTCCCACCATGCTGTTCCGGACCTCGTCCAGGGCCTGGTAGATGACGTCGTAGAACCGGACGTCCACTTCTTCCTTCTCGGCCAGGGCCTTGGCCTGGGGGTTGGGCCGGACGTTGAAGCCGATGACGATGGCCCCGGAGGCGGAGGCGAGCAGGATGTCCGACTCGGAGATGGCCCCGATGCCGCTGTGGACGATGTTGACCCGGATCTCCGGGGTGCTCATCTTCCGGAGGGCCTCTCCCAGGGCCTCCACGGATCCCTGGACGTCGGCCTTGAGGACGATGTTGAGCTCCTTGAGTTCCTGCTCCTGCATCCGCTCGAAGAGGCCCTCGAGGGTGACCTTGCCCGCCTTGGCGAGCTCCGCCTCCCGGGCCTTCATCTGCCGGTACTCGGCGACCTCCCGGGCCTTCTTCTCGTCGGAGAGCACGGCCAGCTCGTCGCCGGCCTCGGGGACGCCGGACAGGCCCTGGATCTCCACGGGGATGGAGGGGCCGGCCTCCTCCACGCGGACGCCCTTGTCGTTCAGCATGGCCCGGACCCGGCCGTGGTGGAGGCCGCAGACCACGGCGTCGCCCGTCCGGAGCGTTCCCTCCGTGACGAGCACCGTGGCCACCGGGCCCCGGCCCTTGTCGAGCCGGGCCTCGATGACGTGGCCGCGGGCCGGCCGGACCGGGTCGGCCTTGAGCTCCATGACCTCCGCCTGCAGGGCCAGCATCTCGAGCAGGGCCTCGATGCCGATCTTCTTCTTGGCGGAGATCTCCACGAAGATGGTCTGGCCGCCCCACTCCTCGGGGATGAGGCCGAGCTCGGCCAGCTCCTTCTTCACCCGGTCGGGGTTGGCGTCCGGCTTGTCGATCTTGTTGATGGCCACGATGATGGGCACGTCCGCCGCGCGGGCGTGGTCGATGGCCTCCCGGGTCTGGGCCATGACACCGTCGTCGGCGGCCACGATGAGGATGACGATGTCGGTCACCTTGGCCCCGCGGGCGCGCATGGCGGTGAAGGCGGCGTGCCCCGGGGTGTCGAGGAAGACCACCTCCTGCCCCGCGGGCAGGCGCACGTGGTAGGCCCCGATGTGCTGGGTGATGCCGCCGGCCTCCTGGGAGACCACGTCGGCCTTGCGGATGGCGTCGAGGAGGCTGGTCTTGCCGTGGTCCACGTGGCCCATGACCGTGACCACCGGGGGACGCGGCACCGGCTCGCCCCCCTGGACCTCTTCTTCCTGGAGGAGGTCCTCCGCCACGGCCCGCTTCTCCACCTCGTAGCCGAACTCGGAGGCCACGAGCACCGCGGCGTCGTAGTCGATGGCCTGGTTGGCCGTGGCCATGACGCCAAGCCCCATGAGCTTCATGATGACGTCGGCCGCCTTGACGGACATCCGCTTGGCGAGCTCTCCCACGGGGATGGTCTCGTGGATGAGAATCTTGCGCTTGCCTTCCTTCGGGGCACCGGCGGCTCCAGCCTCACCGCCGCCGCGGTGCCTCTTGGCGGATTTGCGGGCGGAGAGGGAGAGGGAGAGGCCGGCGTCCACGGGGGCGCCCTTGGCGTCGAGGTCGATCTCCTCCACGAGGAGCTTCTTGATGGGCTTCTTCCGCTCCTTCATGCGGCGGCCCGGGGCCCGTTTCCGGCCGCGGTCCTCGGTGATGGTGGAGATCTGGACCACGCGCTTGCCCTTCTTCTTCCCCTTCTTGTCGGTGGGGGGGATGTCGGAGGCCAGGGGCTGGCCGGTGGCCTCGAATTCCCCGCCCGGGGGCTGGGTGCGCCGGCTCTGGGGGGGCGGCGCGGCGGGCTCGGGCAGGACGATCCGCGGATGGTCGAGGATCTTGACGAAGGTCTTGGCGGCCTCGGGTTCGGGGGCGGCGCTTTTCCCCGGGGGCGGCGCTTCGGGCTCCTCCGGGGCCGGAGGCCCTTCGGCCTCCGCCGCGGCGGCGGGGGGTTCCGCCGCGGCGGCTGGTGCCGATTCGGCGGCCGGCGCCGGCTCGGGGGAGGGGGGCGGGGTCTCCGGCGTCTCGCCCCCGGGGGCGGCCGCCTCGGAGGGCGCGACCTCGGTCTCGGTCCCGCCCTTGATGATCTTCTTGATCCGGAAGACCTGGTGGCGGCGCCGGATGACCTTCTTGGCCCGGGGCTTGTCCCCGCCGGTTGCCTCGGCCGCCTCGCCCCCGCCGCGCATCTTCCGGCGGATGGCGTCCACCTCGTAGTCCTCGAGGGTGCTCATGTAGCTCTTTATCTCGAAGCCGAGCTCGCGGACCCGGGCCTCCATCTCCTTGCTGGTCAAGCCGAATTCCTTGGCCAGCTCGTGGACTCTTACCTTTCCCATGCTGTCTACTTTCCCCCGAAAATGGTTTCAGTGCCGCGGTGCGGGTTGCGCCTCCGCCGCCGCAACCAGGTCTCCCGGCTCCACGGGGCCCCGGAAGGCCCGGTGGAGCCGGCCCCGCCGGTCTCGTGCCAGCCGCTCGAGGCAGCCGCCGCCGGCGCAGACGTAGGCGCCCCGTCCCGGCAGGGTGCCGCGGGTGTCGAGGCAGACGCGCCCGTCCCGGGCGACCAGGCGAATCAGCCGGTTCTTTTCGGCCTTCCGGCCGCAGGCGATGCACGTCCGCGTCGGTGCTGTCATGGCCTCGGTGACGGCCGGCCGGTTCAGGCCGTCTCCTCCTCCGGGGCCTCGGCGGGCGCCGCCTCCTCCGCCGCCTGGGCGGCGGCTCCGGCCCCCGCGGCCTCGTCTTCTTCGCCTTCTTCGCCGCCCGTCTCCTCGTCCGTCTCGCTCTCCGGCGGGAGGTTCCGGGCGCCTTCCACCAGCTCGGCTGCCAGCTCCGGCTCCAGCTCCAGGGCGGCAGCCAGTTCCTCGGGGTCGGCCTCGGCCAGGCGGGCCGGCGAGGTGAAGTCGTTGTCGTAGAGCTTGTCGGCCAGGTTCTCCGTCATCCCCGGGATCCGCAGCAGGGCCCGGTAGTCCGGGTCCTGGAGGTGGATGTAGCGGGTCTCGCTCTTGACGTCGATCCGCCAGCCCAAGAGCCGCGCCGCCAGGCGCACGTTCTGCCCCTGGCGCCCGATGGCCAGCGAGAGCTGGTCGTCCGGGACGATGACCTCCAGGGCCTGGTTGGCGTCGTCCACGATGACCCGCGAGCACTCGGCCGGGGACAGGGCATTGTAGACGTACTTGGCCGGGTCGAGGTTCCACGGCACGATGTCGATCTTTTCCCCCCGAAGCTCCTGCACCACCGCCTGGACCCGGGAGCCCCGCATCCCCACGCAGGCCCCCACCGGGTCCACGTCGGAATCGCTGGAGGCCACGGCGATCTTGGCCCGGCTGCCCGGGTCGCGGGCGACGCCCATGATCCGGACGATGCCGTCGGCCATCTCCGGGACCTCCAGTTCGAAGAGCTTGACCAGGAAGTTCGGGTGGGTGCGGGAGAGGACGATCTGGGGCTCGGTGGTGGATTTTCGGACCTCGAGGATGTAGGCCTTGAGGCGGTCGCCCCGGCGGTAGCTCTCGGAGGAGATCTGCTCGCTGTGGGGCAGAATGGCCTCGGTGCGGCCGAGGTTCACGATGACGTTGCCCCGCTCGTAGCGCTGGATGATGCCGTTGACGATCTCGCCCTCCCGGCCCTTGTACTCCTCGTAGATGAGGTCGCGCTCGGCGCTCTTCATCCGCTGGATGATGACCTGCCGGGCGGACTGGGCGGCGATCCGGCCGAGGGACGAGATGTCCATGGCGGTCCCGATGCTGTCGCCCAGCTCGCTGTCGGGGTCCAGCTCGCGGGCCTCCTCCATGGAGATCTCGGTCTGGTCGTCCTCGACCTCCTCCACCACCGTGCGGAACTGGAAGACCTCCAGATCCCCCGTGGCCTCGTCGTAGTGGACCTCCAGCTCGAGGCGGGCGCCGTAGCGCTTCTTGACCGCCGACTTGATGGCCTCCTCGAGGGCCGAGACGAGGATTTCCCGGTCGAGTCCCTTCTCCTTGCTCACCTGGTCGATGATTCGCTTGAGTTCCAGTCCCATTCGCGTCGTTCCCCGCTCTGTAGTGTTGGGGCCGTTCGAGAACGGCCGCCCGGCCCTGCTCCTAGAGGATGTCCAGCCGCGCCTTGCGCACCATGCCCAGCGGCAGCCGGACCTCGCCGCCCTCCACGGCGCGGAGGCGGATGGCGCCGTCCGAGAGGCCCTCGAGGACGCCCCGGAAGGTCTTTCGGCCCTCCAGCGGAGCCTTGAGCTGGACGAGGACCTTTTCTCCGGCGAAACGCTCGAAGTCGGCCTCCCGGGTCAGTGGGCGGTTGATCCCCGGGGAAGAGACCTCGAGCCGGTAGGGACCGGGGACGGGGTCGTGGACGTCCAGGGCGTCTCCCACCCAGCGGCTCACCTCGGCGCAGTCGTCCACGGTGACCCCCCCGGGCTTGTCGATGACGAGGCGGAGGAGCCGCCCCCCCCGGCCGCCGTGGTATTGCACGTCCACCAGCTCCATGCCCTCCTGCCGCACCAGGGGCTCGGCCAGGTGGCGCACCGCCTGGCTGATCTCCCGGGCCTCCCGTTCCAGCTCGTCCGGTGCCATAAACAAATAAAGTGGGCCCCGGGCCCACTTCCTTAGCAGAAAGTCCTTGATATTTGAATGCGTGAAGCTACAGACGAAATATCAATGCGATTTCCACTAATCGAAGTAAGCCGTTTCCCGGATATATCGGACCCCCGGGAGCGGGGCAAACCTCAATAAGGGATGGAGCGGGCGACGGGCTTCGAACCCGCGACCCCAAGCTTGGGAAGCTTGTACTCTACCAGCTGAGCTACACCCGCTCGGTTTTCGAGGCGAATATTAAGGGGAGGCGGCCGGCTTGTCAAGGCGTCCGGGGGCCGTGGCGGCGGTCGCGGCGCCTCAGGACTTCTTGTCGAAGCGGATGCCGTGGTGGGAGAGCATGCGGCTGATCCGGGCGGCCTTGGCCGGGTCGAGGTAGGTCATGATGCGGGCCACCTTCTTGCTCTTCATGGTCTCGAAGATCCTGGCCACGGTGGCCTCGTCCAGCTTTCCCAGGAGGAGGGCGGCCCGCTGGGGGTCCATGGCGCTGTAGACGCCCACCAGGTGCTCGAACCGGGCCTCGGCCTGCTTCTTGGCCTTCTTCACCGGGCGCTCGAGCCCGGACTGGAGCCGCTGCAGCTCCCGGAGCCGGCCGGTGAGGTCGTTTTGGAGGAGGTCGAGTTCCTCCGCCCGCCGCCGGATCTCGGCCTCCCGTTCGCGGAGGGAACGGAGCTGGGCGGCGAGGATGGCCGCGGTCTCGGGCTGGCAGGGGATCTCGCCCCGGGCCTGGGCTTGGCCCCGGTGCTCCGGGGCCGTGGCCCGGGCTGGGGCGGGCGGCGCCGGGGGATCCTGGGCCGTGGCCACGGCCCTGGGCGAAGTGAGCAGGGTGCACAGGAGGGCGGCTCCGGCCAGGGCCTTGAGGAGGCCCGCACCGAAGAGGGTTCGGAGGAGCGCGGGGTTCAGGCTGTCCATGTCGGTGGGGCGTCTCCGGTGCATGTCCGATTCCGGGGCCGCGGCGCGGGCGGTCCGTGTCTCACCCCGGTCATGCTTGCAAGTTTCGGGCACAACCGGCGCGGAGGCGTCACTGCCGGCCGCCGTTCTTGTTCCGGGCGTAGCGGCCCGAGGCGAGGTCGTCGGCGGCCTTCTGCTCCGCCCGGGCCTCCTCTTCGATGTAGCGGCGGTACTCCCGCTGCCGGAGCCGTTCCACCACTTCGCTGTCCTGGTGGCGCTGTTCGAGGGTACGGCGGGCCGCCAGCACCTCCGCCTCCACCGCCGCCAGCCGGGTCTCGAGGTGCTCGGCCTCGTCGCGGAGCCGGGCGATGTGTTCGGCCAGGGCCTGGTACTCGGAGGCGAGGAGGCCCTCCCGGGCCCGGGCGTCGAGGTCGTCGCCGGCGCGCCGGATGTCCCGGCGCAGGTCGTCGAGGGCCCCGCGGACCTCGTCCCGGCGGCGCAGGGCCTCGGCCAGGGCCGCCTCGGCCAGCTCGCGGCGGCGGCGGCGGAGCATGCGCAGGGGGGCGAGCCGGAATCGGAAGGGCATGGGCCTTGGGGCCTCGCGCTACTGGAAGAGGGAGATGAGGGCCGCCACGCTCTCCTCGTAGGAGACCCGCCGGTCCACCTCCTGGCGGAGGAAGGCCTGGACCGCGTCAATTTTCTGAAGGGCGAAGTCCACCTCCCGGTTGGATCCCTTGACGTAGGCGCCGATGTTGATGAGGTCCTCGGCGCGGCGGTAGTTGGAGAGCACCCGGATGAGCTGGTGGTAGGCGGGGATCTGGCCCGGGGCGGCGATGTCGCGCATGATCCGGCTGATGCTGGCCAAGACGTCGATGGCCGGGTAATGGCCCCGGTGGGCCAGCTCCCGGCTGAGCACGATGTGCCCGTCCACGATGGCCCGTATGGCGTCGGCGATGGGCTCGTTCATGTCGTCGCCCTCCACGAGCACCGTGTAGATGCCGGTGATGCTGCCGGCGCCGCGGCGCCGGCCCGCCCGTTCCAGGAGCCGCGGCAGCTGGCCGAAGACCGAGGGGGTGTAGCCCCGGGAGGTGGGGGGCTCGCCGATGGCCAGCCCCACCTCCCGGTAGGCCATGGCGAAGCGGGTGACGGAATCCATCATCAGGATGACGTCCTTGCCCTGGTCGCGGAAGTACTCGGCCACGGCGGTGGCGAGGTAGGCCCCGCGGAGCCGGACGAGGGGAGGCTGGTCCGAGGTGGCCACCACCACCACCGATCGTGCCAGGCCCTCGGGCCCGAGGTCGCGCTCGATGAAGTCCCGGAGTTCCCGGCCCCGTTCCCCGATGAGGCCGATGACGCTCACGTCGGCCGAGGTGTGCCGGGCGATCATGCCGAGCAGCGTGCTCTTTCCCACGCCGGAGCCCGCCATGATGGCCACCCGCTGGCCCTTGCCCAGGGTGAGGCAGGCGTTGATGGCGGCCACCCCGACGTCCACCGGCTCGTCGATTCGGGGGCGGTCCATGGGGTTGAGGGGGGCGGCGTAGAGGGGATAGCGCCGGTCGGCCGCCACGGGGCCCTTGTCGTCGAGGGGCGCGCCGAGCCCACCGATGATGCGGCCGAGGAGGGCCTCGCCCACCTCGGCCTCCGCCCGGGTGTCGCTGACCCAGATCTTGGCCCCGGGCTCCACCCCCCGCATCTCGCCCAGGGGCATGAGGAGGACCCGGTTCTCTCGGAAGCCCACCACCTCGGCCGGCAGGCGCTCGCCGCTCCGGAGCTCGATCCGGCAGAGGCCGCCCACCGGGACCCCCGGGCCCCGGCCCTCCACCACCATGCCGATCACCTGGTTGACCACGCCGCACGACTGGATGGTCTTGGCCCGCCGGACCGCCTCCACGTAGGGGGCGAGGTCCAGGCCGGCGGGGGCGGCGATATGCGGGCGTCGGTCGGGCATACGCGGTCCTTTCGGCCCCGGCGGCCCCGGGGCTCAGGCGGGGTCGCCGCCGTTGTCCGGGCCCGGGGGGGCGGTGCCGGCCGGTCCGGGTTCCGGCGCCGGGTCCTCCGGGGGGCCCAGGGGGAGGTCGGCGGCGGGCAGGCGGGTCCGTTCCCGGAGCAGCTCTTCCACGGCCTCGCTGAGGGCCTGCCACCGCGTCTCCACCGTGGCGTCCACGAGGCCGAAGTCCGTCTCGATGAGGCAGCCCGAGCGCCGGACCTGGGGGTCGGGGATGATCTCCACGGACGACCGGCCGGGCGCGGCGGCGCCGCTGGCATAGTGCTCGGCCACGATCTCGGCGTCCCTCGGGTGAAGGTGGAGCCGGACGCGGCTGCCTTCCACCACCCGCTCCATGGCGGCCTGGACGGCCACCCGGAGGACGTCGGGGTTGGTGCGGATCTCGGTGCGTACCAGGGCGCGGGCCACGGCGGTGGCGAGGCGGATCACCTGGGCCTCGTGCTTGGCGAGCATCCGCCGGACCTGGTCCTCCAGGGACCGGATGATCTCCTGGAGGCGCTGGGCCCTGGCCTCGTACTGGCGCCGGCCCAGCTCTTCCCCGTCCTTCCGGCCCTGGGCGAACCCCTGGTTGTAGGCCTGGCTCTCGATCTCCTCCGCGCGGCGCCGGGTCTCTTGGAGAAAACGCTCGGCCTCGAGGCGGGGGTCGGGGGGGGCGGAAGGCGCTTCTTCGACGCCCGTCTCCTCCGGCGGGGAAGGGGGCGAGGCCGCCTCGTCCTCGGGGACCAGCCGGGCGAGGGCGTTGAAGGAGGCGTCGTCCTCGAGGTCCTCGGGGAGCCGGAGGCGGCGCACGGGGATTTCCCCGGACCGGGGCGATTTGAAGATCCTAGACAAGGATCTCGTCGCCTCCTTTTCCGCCGAGGACGATCTTGCCCTCGCTCTCCAGGCGCTTGGCCACCTTGATGATCATCTGCTGGGCCATCTCCACGTCCTTCAGGCGGACCGGTCCCATGATCTCGAGGTCTTCCTTGAGCATCTGGGAGGCCCGCTCGGACATGTTGCTGTAGAACTTTTCCCGGAGTTCCTCGCTGGCCGCCTTGATGGCCATCTTGAGCTCTTCCGTGCTGATCTCCTTGAGGATGGCGATGATGGCGGTGTCGTCCACCTCGAGGAGGTCCTCGAACTTGAACATGAGCTTTCGGATCTCCTCGGCCATCTCCACCGATTCCGACTCGATCTTCTCGAGGATACCCTCCTCCAGGGTCCGGTCCACGTTGTTCAGGATCTCGGCCACCTTCTCCGTGCCACCCACCTTGGTGGCGTCGCTCATCTCCACGGTGAAGAGTTCCTCCTCCAGAACACGGTCGATCTCGGCGATGATGTCCGGGTTGATCTTGTCGAGGGTGGCGATGCGCTTGATCACCTCGTGCTGCATCTTCTCCGGCAGCTCCCCGAGCACGGCGGCGGAAAGCTCCGGGGACAGGTGCGCCAGGATCACCGCGATGGTCTGGGGGTGCTCGTTGCGCAGGAAGTTCACGATCACCTTGGGTTCGAGGCTGGTGAGCTTCTGGAAGGTGGAGGGGTGGAGCTGGTGCAGGATGTCCGTGAGGATCCGCTCGGCCTGGTCCTCGGGCATGGAGTTGTAGAGGACCTTCTTCAGGAAGTCCTCCACCGAGACGGCCATGTCGCCCTGGACCAGGGCCATCTTGGTGCGGACCTCGTCGGTGATCTTCTCCACGGCCTCGCCGGGGATGTTGGTCACATGGGCCATCACCCGGGAGACCCGGCGCACCTCGTCCTCGCTGAGGTGCTTGAAGACCTCGGCGGTGTACTGCTCCCCCATGGTGAGGAGGAAGACGGCCGCCTTCTCTACGCCCTTGGGGTCGGTGAGATCCATGGCCTACGATCCCCCCGATTCTTCCGGGGAGGGCTCCCGCAGCCAGACCTTGATGAGGGCCGCGGCCCGCTCGGGGTAGTCCTGCGCCAGCTCGCGGAGTTCCTCGTGCACGCTGGGGAGGGGGCCGAGGGCCGCGCGCCGCCGCCGGGCGGCCAGCCGTGCCTTTTGGTCTTCTTCCAGGGCCTCGAGGGGCTCGCCGCCGGGGAGTCCCCGCGGCCCGGCGCCCGGCGCCTGGAGGACGTAGCGCTTGAGGAGCGGCCTCAGGACGAAGACGATGAAGGCCAGCGCCAGGGCCAGGTGGACCAGGGGGCGGAGGAGCCGGGAGCCGAGTTCCGGCCACTCCATGCCGCCGCCCGTGGCCCCGCCCTCGGTGGTGAAGGGGACGTTTACGACGCTCAGCTCGTCGCCGCGGTCGTCGCTGAAGCCCATGGCGGCCCGCACGATCCGTTCGAGGTTGGCCATCTCTTCCGGGGTCCGAGGGACGTAGACCCGCTGGCCCGTCTTCTCGTCGGTCTTGTAGGTGCCGTCCACGAGGACACCCACGGACAGGCGCTTGATCTTGCCCACGGCGCCCCGGACCTGGCGTTGGAGGCGGGTGATCTCGTAGTTGGTGACGCTCTGCTCGCGCCGGGTGCCGGCGGCCCCGGCCGCGGCGGCGCCCCCGCCGAGGTTCCCCTGCAGCTTGTCGGCCAGCGCGCCCTTGACCCCCGGGACGCCGCCGGGCGCCCCCGGGGCGGCCGCCCCCTCGACCACCTTCTGTTCGCTTCGCACGGCCACGGTGTCGGGGTCGTAGCGGTCTTCGTTGAGGCTGACCTCGTCGAAGTCGATCTCGGCGGAGACCCGGGCCACCGCCTTGCTGGGGCCCAGGGCGTCCTCGAGCATACTCTGGATCTTCTGCTTGTAGTAGTTTTCGAGGTTGCGGCGGTACTGGAGCTGGGCCGTGGTGGGGTGGTCCCCCGTGCCGCCCGCCGGCCGCTCCGGGAAGAGGATGTTGCCCGAGGTGTCCACCACCGACACCTTGTCCATCTGGAGCCGCGGCACGGCGCTGGCCACCAGGAAGGCCACGCCCCGAACCTGGGCGTCGGAAAGGGCCATGCCGGACTTGAGCCGCAGCACCACCGAGGCGGTGGGCTCCCGGCGCTCCGCCACGAAGACCGCCTCCTCCGGCTGGGCCAGGTGCACCCGGACCGACTCCACCTGGGGGAACCGGGCGATGGTCCGTTCCAGCTCGCCCTGGAGGGCCCGCTGGTAGTTCACCTTCTGGACGAATTCCGTGGCCCCGAGCCGGTTCTGGTCGAAGATCTCGAACCCCACGGATTGTCCCTTCGGGAGCCCCTTGCTGGCCAGGGAGAGCCGGGCCTCATAGACCTTGTCCTGGGGGACCTCCACGGCGGTGCCCCCGCCGGAGAGTCGGTAGGGGATCCCCTCCGTCTTCAGCCATTCCACGATGTCCGCGGCGTCTTCCGGGGCGAGGTCCTTGTAGAGAACGCCGTAGGTGGCCTGGCTCGTGAAGACGTAGAGCCCGGCGAAGGCGGCGAAGGTGAAGAGGATCACCAGCCCGCTCACGATGCGCTGCCGGAGGTCGAGTTGCCGCCAGATGCCTTGAAGTTGTGCCAGGGGGTCGCCGGTTGCCATGGTTTGGGGTCGCTTTCTCCAGAAGTCGGTGGTCTCGAAACGATCACCGGCTCTCGTGTGTTCCAGACCGTCCGCCGGTGCGGCGTTTCAAACTCTGCCTGAAGGCGTCGCCAAGATGCGCCGACTGCCGCGGTGCTTCGGATGCCGTCGTCATCGCGGCGTACCCGTCGCCCGCCGGCTAGGGCTGGATCCGCATGATCTCTTCATAGGCGCTCACGACCTTGTTCCGGACCTGGAGCAGGAGCCGGAGCGAGAGGCCCGCCTTGGTGGTGGCGATCATGGTGCGGGCCACGTCCACGGGCTCGCCCGCGGCCAGGCGCCGCCGGAGGTCGTCCGCCTCGAGGAGGGAGCGGTTCAC
Organism: Dissulfurirhabdus thermomarina; assembly: GCF_012979235.1. Classification (NCBI taxonomy): domain Bacteria; kingdom Pseudomonadati; phylum Thermodesulfobacteriota; class Dissulfuribacteria; order Dissulfuribacterales; family Dissulfuribacteraceae; genus Dissulfurirhabdus; species Dissulfurirhabdus thermomarina. The sequence goes on along the minus strand of NZ_JAATWC010000006.1, from coordinate 78,698 downwards.
CTTCTCGACGGCGTGCTCGAGCATGTCGGCGAAGCCGCCGCCGGCCTTTCGGGCCCCCGCTTCGGCGCCGGCGGGCCCCGCCGCGGCCGGCAGGGTGGGGTCGATCTTCATGGGCATGCCTCCTTGACTGCCTTCGCGGGGCCGCGGGATCAGGCCGCGATCTCCAGCGCCTTGAGCGTCATGGCCTTGGCGGTCTCCACGGCGGTGGCATTGGCCTCGTAGGCGCGGCTGGCGGCCATGATGTCCACCATCTGCTCGAGGACGTCCACGTTGGGCATGCGGACGATGCCGTCGGCGTCGGCGTCGGGGTGATCCGGGTCGTAGACCTCCACGAAGGGGTTCGGATCTTCCACGATGCCGGCCACCTCCACGCTCTGAAGCCGGTCCGTCGCGTCGGCCAGGGCCCGGCCGAAGGCGCCCGCGGCCGCGTCCGGGGCGTAGGGGACGGCCCGGAAGACCACGGACCGGGGCCGGTAGGGTCCCCCGTCCACCGTTCGCGTCACCTGCGCGTTGGCGAGGTTCATGGTGGCCACGTTCAGCCGGGTCCGCTGGGCGGAGAGCCCCGCGCCCGCAAGGTCGATGGCGGCGAAGAGGTTCACGACTTGCCTCCTTCCGTGATGGCGAGGTTGAGTTCCTCGAAGGATTTCGCCATGGACCGGACGATGACCTGGTAGCGGAGGTTGTTCTCCGCCAGGCGGGCCATCTCCCGGTCGAGATCCACGTCGTTGGGGACGCCCCGCTCCCGGCCCGTCCGGGCCGGGTCCGGGCGATCCGCCTCCGGCGCGAGGCCCGGCAGGTGCCCGGGCCGGGTCCGGGCCAGCTCCGGGGGGGCGCCGGCCCGCCCCGGTGCGTCCCCGGCGGTGGGGTCCGTCTTCGCAAGGTACCGGGCCATGACCTCCCGGAAGGGGATGTCGCGGGCCCGGTAGCCGGGGGTGTCCACGTTGGCCACGTTGGCGGTGATCACGGCGTTTCGCCGGGCGCAGACGTCCAGGGCCTTCTCCATGACCTGGAAGGTTCTGCCGAAGAGGGTCTTCATGCCTCGTCCTCCGGTGACCGCCGCGCTACAGGACCAGGCCGGCGCGCCGGTAGTCGGCCAGCTTGTTCCGCAGGGTCCGGACGCTGATGCCCAGCAGCTTGGCGGCGTGGGTCCGGTTGCCCTGGGTCCGTGCCAAGGCCTTCTGGATCATGGCCTTCTCCATCTCGTCGAGCTTGAGGACGGTGTCGCCGGCGGGCTCGGGCCCGGGAAGGCCGGCCTCCGCCTCGTCCGCCAGGAGATCCGCCAGGGTGATGTGCGAATCCTGTGCCAAGAGGACCCCGCGTTCCACCACGTTGCGGAGTTCCCGGACGTTGCCGGCCCAGGGGCGGCGGGCCAGCTCTTCCAGGACGCCCTCGGCGAAGGCCAGCTCCCCCCGGCGGTACTCCGCGCAGAACCGGGCCCGGTAGTGCTCGGCCAGGAAGGGGATGTCCTCGGGCCGCTCCCGGAGGGCCGGGACGCGGAAGGGGATCACGTTGAGCCGGAAGTAGAGGTCTTCCCGGAAGTCCCCCTTGCGGACGGCGGCAAGGATTTCCCGGTTGGTGGTCGAAATGACCCGCACGTCCACCGGGACCGGCGCCGTGCCGCCGAGGCGGTCCACCTCCCCTTCCTGCAGGACGCGCAGGAGCTTCGCCTGGAGGGTGGGGGCCATCTCGGTGATCTCGTCCAGCAGGATGGTGCCGCCGTCGGCCTGTTCGAAGCGCCCGGCCTTGCGCCGGACGGCCCCGGAAAAGGCCCCCTTCTCGTGGCCGAAGAGTTCGCTCTCGAGGAGGGTCTCCGGCAGCGCCGCGCAGTTGACGGCCACGAAGGGGCCGCCGGCCCGGTCGCTGTGGCGGTGGATGTAACGGGCGAGGAGTTCCTTGCCGGTGCCGCTCTCCCCCTGGATGAGCACCGCCGCCCGGCTCGGGGCCACGCTGCGGGCCCGGGCCAGGATGGCCTCCATGGCGGGGCTCGCCGTGAGGAGCCGGTGGCGGTCCTCCGCGCGGCGTGGGGCGCCGGCGGGGGCGGGCGCTTCGGGGGGCGCTCCCGCCGCGCCGGGGGTCCGCCCGGTGGTCTCCACGGCCCGGGCCAGGGCCAGGGCCAGGGTGTCGGGGGCGAAGGGGGGTGTCATGACGTCGGCGGCGCCGAGCCGCATGGCGGCCACCGCGTCCTCGATGGCCGCGCGGGCCGCGGCGAGGAGGATGGGCGCCCGGCCGCCCCCACGCCCCGCCAGGGCCTCGAGGGCGGCCAGGCCGTCCTGGACGCCCGCCTCGTGCCACACCAGGGCCGCGTCGTGCTCCCCGCGCTCCAGGAGGGCCGAGGCGGCGGCGAGGTCGGGGGCCGCGGAGACCTCGTGGCCCGTCGCCTCGAGGTGCTCCTGGAGGAGGAGGCGTTCCCGGGGCCCCGGCGCGAGCACCAGGACGCGGAGTCCGTGGCGGCCGGCGGCGGCGGTCACTTGGCGGCCCTCCCGGCGGCCCCGGGGGCCCGGTGGAGGTCGGCACGAAAGAGGCCGGCCGGGCCGTCCCAGAAGGCCAGGTTCTGGGCCAGCACCGCCCGGGCCTGGGTCCAGATGGAGTCGGGCGCGCCGCCGCCGGCCTCCAGCCGTTCCCGGGCGGGGGCGAGCCGGCCTTCCTGCTCGAGCGCCAGGGCCAGCCGGACCGCCAGGGCGGCGTCGGGGGCTTCTCCCAGGGCCGCCGCGCCTTCGTAGGCCGAGCGGGCCTCGCCTGGGCGCCCGGCCCGAAGGGCGGCGTCGCCCCAGAGCACGTAGAGCGGGCGCCGGCGCTCGGGCGGCAGCTCCCGGTCCATAACGGGCCGGAGGGCCCGGAGCCGCCGCCACCGGCCGGCGCGGGCGGCGGCCTCCACGGCGCCTGCCAGGGCGTCGGCTCGGATGCCCGGGGTCTTCGCCTCGGCCAGGGCCCGGTCGTAGGCGGCCAGGGCCCCCGGCCAGTCCCCCCCCGCCGCCGCGCACCGGGCCCGCAGGAGGGCGGCCCAGGGGTTTCGGGTCTCCCGGGGCGCCAGGACCTCGAGCAGGCGGAGGACGTCGCCGGCCGCCTTCGGGTCTCCCGCGTCCATGGCGGTCTCGGCCCAGGTGAGAAGGAGTTCCACCCCGTCGTCGCGGTCCTTCGGCTCGAGCCGCCAGGCATGGAAGAAGGCGCGGAGGGCCGCATCCGGGCAGCCCAGCTCCCGCCAGGCCCGCCCCAGGTAGAAGGAGTGCATGGGGGAGGCCACGGCATCCATGACCGTCTCGTGGGCGAAATGGTAGTTGGCCAGGTCCAGGGGGCGTTTGCGGGCCAGGAGCTGCCGGTCGAAGGCCAGGAGCGATCGTTCGCCGAGGGCCTTGATCTCCGGCAGGCGCCGGCTCCTCGGCAGGGCCAGCCGGCAGGCCCAGGCCGACTCGAAGGCGGCCCGGAACTCCTGCCGGGCGAAGAGGGCCCGGATGAGCCTCGGCCAGAGCGTCTCCAGGTCGGCGCGGACCCGGTCCGTGATGGGGGTGGGGCCGAAGCGCTCCAGGAAGGCGGCCCCGAAGCCCACGGCCTCCTTCAGGGATTCCAGGGGCTGGGGGGTCCGCTCCAGGGCGCCGCAGGCCGCGTCCACGAGGCGCACGGCCTCGGGCATGAGGCGGCTGGCGGGGGTGAAGCGGACGAAGTCGCGGCCGAGGGAGAGGACGTCCACGTACCGGCCGCCGGCCAGGTGGAGCCGCATGAGTTCGAGGCGCACCTCCTGGGTGAGGGGATGGCGGGGGTAGCGGGTGAGGATGTCCGAGAGGAGCCGGGTGGTGCGTCTCCTGCGGTCGCGGGCGGCGGCGCCGGGCTGGAGCAGCGACAGGCCCCGCCCCTCCATCTGGGCCAGGCGGAAACGGCCGAAGAGGGCCTCCGGCTGCTCCGGGTAGTCGTGCTTGAGGACGAGGTAGTACTTGCGGGCGTCCAGGGGGCGTCCCTCCCGGCGGAAGCTCTCGGCGATCCGGAAGAGGATCTCCGCCCGGGGCCGGACGCCGCCCACGAGGTTCAGGTAGTGGATCCAGAGTCGGCGGGCGGTGGCCCCGTCCCCCCGGATCTCCGCGAGGCGGCCCTCCAGGTAGAGAGCCTCGGGCTCCACGCGGGCGCTCTTGGGGTGCCGGCGGCGAAACTCGCGGAGCCGGGCCTCGGCCGCCTCGGTGTCCCCGGCCTCCAGGGCGAGGATCCCCAGGGCCAGGCGGGCCCGGTTGGCCTCGTAGGTGTCGGGATATTGACTGACGGTTCGTTCGAGCAGGTGGCGGGCCTCGTCTTCGCGGCCCAGCCGCTGGAGGAGCTCCGCCGCGTCCAGGAGGGCCTTGGCGGCCACGGGGTCCTCGGGGGCGTCGTGGGCCACCATCTTCCAGTAGGCCAAGGCCTCCGGGTGGAACCCCACGGCCGCGTAGGCTCGGCCGAGGTCGTAGTAGGCCTCCATGCGGCGGGGGGAATCCGGGAAGCGGTGGACGAATTCGGTGAGGGCGTCGATGGCGTCCCAGTACTCGGCGGCGCCCACCTCCGCCAGGGAGAGGAGGCAGCGGATGCGGGCGAAGTAGAGGCGCTCTCCCCGCCACGGGTCGAAGTCCGGCCGACCCATGAATTCCTCGATGTCCTGGAGGGCCTTGTGCCAGGCCTCGTGTTCCATGGCGGCCTGGACTTCGTAGGGGATGGGATAGGGGGCGGACTTGCCGCCGTCCGCCGCCCGGCCCGGGAGCGGGGCGAGGAGGACGAGCAGGGCGGCCAGGGCCGCCGCCCGAGCGGCGAAGGGGCGGCCAGGGCCGGGCTGTGGGATCGGCGCCTTGGGTGGGTGCATGGTCCTCGGTCCGCCGCCCCGGGTGAGGGGGGTGTCCCGGTCCGGGCGGCGTGTCCGCCCGAAGGAGAGCAAGCGATGTGCCAGGACGGCGCCCGGCGGGGAGGGTGGGGACGGCCCGGCTCGGCGGGCGCGGGCGGCACGGCCGTGGCGCCGCGGCGGGGTCCTTTGTCAGGAAATTGACGAGCCGCCGGCGGGACGGAAGGGCCCGCAGGGATCCGCGGCCCCTTCGCCGGGGACCTCGTCGGTCCGGACGTCGCGCCACCGCCAGAACCGATTCAGCCGTTCCCGGAAGTCCGCCTCCATGCGGTCCGAGAAGTGGCCGGCGGCCATGAGGAAGGCGGCGTCGCTCCCCATGGCGGCCAGGAGCGCTCCGGCGGCCGCCAGCGGGGGCGGGTCGGCCGCGGCCCGCCAGTCGGCGAGGGCCTCGTGGAGGCACCGGGTCATCCAGGCGCCGGCCTCCGGGTGGAGCCACCTTGCCAGCCCGCCGCCGGCCCCCCAGGTGGAGGCGCAGGGTGTCATGGCCTGGAGGGGCGGGCGCCCGGCGAGGACCTCCGAGGCGGTGACGGGCCGGGGGGCGCCGGGCATGCCGGCCAGGGCCTCGAAGAAGGCCTGGAGGAAGACCGGCCCCTCGTACCAGTGGTGGCCGAAGAGCTCGGCGTCGTAGACCGCCGTGGCCACCGGGGGGAGGTCGAGCCCGGCCCCGGCCCGCTGCAGCCGCCGCTGGAGAAGCACGGCGAAGTGGGCGGCGTGGGCCCGGGCGGTCCGGCGGGCGGCCTCCGGGTCGTAGGGGGCCTTCCGGTCCGAGTCCCGCCGGGTCACCCGGAGGTAGCGGAGGGGACCGCCGCGGTGGTGGAAGTCCAGGTAGGCCGGGTGCCCGGGGTAGCCGGCGTCGGCGGACCAGACCCGGAGGCCGGTCTCGGGGTCGCGGGGAAAGGCCGCCACCGTGCTTTCACCCAGGAGGACCGGGGCGAAGACCCCGCGGGCCGCCGGGGCGCTGCCCAGGAGGACGGCGAGGGACTCGACGAAGCAGTAGCGGAGGCCGTGGGCCTCCAGCACGGCCTCGAGGCCCGGCGCGTAGGCGCACTCCGGGAGCCAGGCCCCGGCGGGGGGGCGGCCGAAGGCCGCCTCGTGGGCCCGGACCGCCAGGGCCACCTGGGCCTCCACCGCCTCGGGTGCGTCCGTGAAGAGGGGGAGGACGGGGTGGGCCGCCGGGCAGGTGGCCAGCTCCACGACACCCGCCTCGGCGAAGGCCCGGAGGGCCCCGGCGACGTCGCCCCCGTGGCGCTCGTAGCAGTCCATGGCCTCCCGGCAGCGGGCCAGGTGCATCCGGGCCGCGGCGTGGAAGGCGGGGGCCTCCCGCCGGGTGCGGCGGACCTCCGATTCCGCCAGGGCGGTCATCCGGTCCATGTACCGCCGGAACGCCGCCCGGTGCCCGGGTGCCCGGAGCATGCAGAGCAGCGGGGGCGAAAGGTCCATGGAGAGCCGGAACGGGACCCCCGCTGCCCGGAGCGCCTCGAGGCAGCGGATCAGGGGGAGGTAGACCCCGCAGAGGGCCTCCGGGAGCCATTCCTCGGGGTAGCCCCTCGGCCGCCAGCCGGTTCCCTGCGCCTCCGGAAAGGGGGGCATCCAGGGAAGATGGGCGTGGAGGTGGAGGAGGACCTGGCCCGGGGCCCCGGTCTCCGCCGGCGGGGGCCCGCCCGGGAGGGCCGGCGGGCGGCGGAAGATCACCGGGCTTGTTCCCGTGGCCGCGGGACCGGCCTGGACCGGCCGGGAGCACGGGGTGAGGGGGCGCCGGCGGCCCCCGCGGGTCACCCGCGCCAGCCGCACCCGGTAGGCGGCGCCCGGGAGCGCGGGGAGCACGACGTGGCCGGCGCCGGCCGGGACGGGAGTCTCACCGGCCGGTTCCAGGCGGCCGTCCATGTCCCGGAAGAGCTGGACCACCAGGGGGCCGACGGCCGGCAGCGGGCCCCAGGCGGCCACCAGGGTCCGGGCGTCCGCGGGCAAGAGCCGGCACCACCGGGGCCCAGCCGGAACGCGGACCCGGTTTGACACGGCCAGGGGCGGCCCGTCCCCGTACCCGTCCGGGTGGAGCCGGGCCTCGTAGCGGCCGGGGCCGGGGCAGAGGAGGTCGGTCCGGCCGGAGGGCGTCCTCGCCTCCAGGACCCGGACCGGGCGGGCGGGGGCGCGGCCGCGGAGGCGGTACAGGTGGACGTGCGGGGCCGCCCCGGGCGGCGTGGCCAGGTGCCACCGGCACCGGAGGCCCGGGCGGCCGCCCGGCAGGATCACCCGGTGGAGTTCGAGGGCGGGGGGCGGCGCGGACATGGGGCGCGGGGCGGCGGGGTCAGGCGGCGCCCTCCCGGCGGGTCGGGGCCCGGTCCAGGGCCTCGCGGATGGCCTTCAGGAGCTCGTTGGGCGAGACGGGCTTCGAGACGAAGACCGCGCCTTTCTCGAGGAGGCCCTTCTTGTAGGCGTAGTCCGTGGCGTAACCGCTGATGAAGACCACGCGGATCCCGGGTTTTCGGGCCTGGATGGCCTGGAAGGCCTCGCGGCCGCCGAGCCGCGGCATCATGAGGTCGAAGAGGAGGAGATCCACCTCGCCGCGGTGCCGGTCGAAGACCTCCAGGGCCTCCTCTCCGTCCTCGGCCAGGAGCACCTCGTAGCCGTAGTCCTGGAGGATCTCGGTGAGGAGGGTCCGGACTTCGGGGTTGTCCTCGGCCAGGAGCACCGTCTCGCCCCCGGGTTCCGGGACCTCGTCGGTCTCGGCCTCGGGTTCCCGGGCCGGGACGGGGCTGAGCGGTAAGTAGATGGAGAACTCCGTCCCCTGCCCGGGGGTGCTCCGGACGTCGATGTGGCCCTTGTGCTGTTCCACGATCCCGTGGACCATGGCGAGGCCGAGCCCGGTCCCCTGGCCGATGTCCTTGGTGGTGAAGAAGGGCTCGAAGATCCGGTCCTTGACCTCCTCGGTCATCCCCGTACCGGTATCGGTGACCCGGAGCAGGGCGTGGGGCCCCGGCTGGCCGCGGCCCCGCGCGCGGACGAACTCCGCGTCGAGGGTGACGACATCGGTGGCAACGTGGAGGACACCGCCGCCGGGCATGGCGTCCCGGGCGTTGGCGGCGAGGTTCATGAGCACCTGGTCGATCTGGCCGCTGTCGGCCAGGATGGTGGGGTCGGCGGGGGAGAGGTCCGTCTCGACCCGGATGTCCTCCCCCACCAGGCGGGCGAGGAGCCCCTCCATGTTGCGGATGATGGTGTTCAGGCGGACGGGTTCCGGCTGGATGACCTGTTTCCGGCTGAAGGCGAGGAGACTCTGGGTGAGGCTCGCCGCCTTCTCGGCCGAGGCGAGGATCTGGCGGACGTAGGAGAGCAGGGGGTCGTCCGGGCGCATCCGGGCCTGGAGGAGACTGCCGAAGCCGATGATGGCCGTGAGGATGTTGTTGAAGTCGTGGGCGATGCCGCCGGCGAGCTTTCCCACCGCCTGGATCTTCTGCGAGTGGCGGAGCTGTTCCTCGAGTTCCCGCTTCTCGGTGATGTCGTTCATGATCTCGATCACCGAGACGATCCGGCCGGTGTCGTCGCGGAGGGGGTAGGAGTGGACCTCCACGTAGCCGGTCCGGCCGTCCTCGTCGAAGTGGCGGTGGACCACGGCGTGCGGTTCCCCCGTCTCGAAGGTGACCTTCACCGGGCATGCCTCGCCCCGTTCCCAGCACGGCCGGTCGCTGTGGTGCGAGGCCTCGTAGCAGTGGCGGCCCTTGAGGGACTCGGCGTCGGCGACCCCCGCCAGGTGGCAGTAGGCCAGGTTGGGGCAGACGATGCGGTAGTCGGGGTCGATGAGGACGAAGCCCTCCCCCACGCTCTCGAGGATCTTCTTGATGAGGCGCTCGGTCCGCCGCCGGTCGGAGACGTCCCGGATGACGCCGATCTTGCCCAGGGGGCGGCCGTCTTCGTCCCGCATCTCCTGGAGGTGGAGCTCGCCGGTGAACCGGCCGCCGTCCTTGCGCCGGAAGTCCACCTGGGCGGCCCCTTCCCGGGGTTCGCCGAAGACGGCGGGGGCCGACTCTCCGCCCCGCGGGGCCGGTTCCTCGTAGAGGAGGCCCACGTCCCGGCCGAGGATCTCCTCCCGCTCGTAGCCGAAGGTCTCCCGGAGGGCGGGCTGGTTGGCGTCAAGGATGCGGCGGTCCGGGTCGGTGATGATCACCACGTCGCGGAGGCTGCCGAAGAGGTTGCGGTAGAAGCGCTCGCTCTCCTCCAGCCGGGCCTTGGCCTCCTCGAGCTCCCGGACCTTCTCCTCGAGGCGCGCGGCCACGATGCCGCTGTACTTCTTGAAGAAGCGGGTCTCGTCGGGGGCGGCCCCGGGCGGCGGGGCCGCGGGTTTCACCCGGCACTCCTGGAGGATGGCGTTGATCCGCGCCCAGAGGGCCTCGGGGTCCGCGGGTTTGCGGATGAAGGCGGCGGCCCCCAGCTCCCGGGCGAAGTCCTCCTCCTTGTCGCCGGTGTAGACCGAGGAATAGAAGATGAAGGGGATGTCGCGGAGTTCCGGGCGGCGCCGGGCCGCCTTGAGGAACTCGAAGCCGTCCATCTCCGGCATGAGCACGTCCGAGACGATGACGTCGGGCCGGTGCAGGGTGGCCATCTCGAGGCCTTCCAGGCCGTTTCCGGCCTCGACGGCCTCGCATCCGCGCTTCTCTACGTTGGCCCTCAGGAAGGCGCGGTCCACGGGATTGTCGTCGACGATGAGGATCTTCATGCCCTGCCCCGGCTCGGAGTGGAACGCTTCTCGGCCGGTACTCCTAATTAATTTATCGGAATTTCAATATATTGTCGTGATTTCGGTATCCCGGGAAATACAAAGAAAAAGAGACCTTTTCGAACGACGAAGGCCCCGGTGCCCGCACCCGACTGGAGATATCAATCTAACCCGATTAATCCCCCTTGGCCAGCCCCGGTCCGGGGGGGCGAGCTGGTGGACGGTCGGGCCTTGTGCGCGGGGCAAAAGCGGCTATGCTGGAAAGAGGACTGAACGCCGCCCGGCCGATCCGGGAGGCCGGCGGACGGGGCGGCCGGGGCATCCACAGCGCTGACAGGAGCACGAGGCCATGGTTCGAGCCAAGATCACCAAGGAAGACGTCTTCCGGGCGGCCGACGCCCTGGCCCGACGGGGGGCGCGGCCGTCCGTCCGGGCGGTGCGGAACGAACTCGGGCGGGGCGGAACGGACACCATCTCGCGGTATCTGAGGGAGTGGAAGGTCGCGGGGGGCGGTGCCCCGGCTGAAAAGGAACGCTCCGCCCCCGCGGGGGCGGAGGCTGCGCGGCCGCGGGCCAGGGGCCGTGCCGCCGCCCGGGCTCCCAGGCCCGCTCCGCCCCCCCGGGGGCTTCCCGGGGCCTTTTTCGGCTTTGCACGATCGGCCGCCGAATTCGTGGTGACCGCCGCCGCCAACGTGGCCGTGGAGGGCGCGGCCAAGGTGGGGGAGGCCGCCCGGCGGGCCGCCGGGCGCGGGGGGGGCGCATCCGCCGTCCGCCGCTCCACCGGGTGCCGGTTCTGCGAGGCGGAACGCCGCCGTGCCGAGGCCTTCGCCAGGGAGCGGGACGTCCTCAGGGAGGAGATCGCGGCGGTCCGGACCCGGCTCGCCAACGCCATGGCGAGCTCCGATTCCCGCCAGATGATCGTTCAGCGCCTTTCCGCGGAGCTCGAGAAGGCCAAGGAAGAGTTCGCCGCCTACAAGGAAGAGGCGGAGCGGAAGATCCGGGAGCTCACCGAGGCGCTGGCCGGCCGAGGATCGGCCCCGAAGAAGCAGCCCCCCCGGGGGGGGCGCAAGAAGACCTCGGCCTGACCCGGGGCGGCCCCCTACGGGGCCCCGTGGAGGCGCTCGAGGACCCAGGCCATGTTCTCGCCGAGGGTCCGCATGGTGCGGAGCCCCTCCGCGTCGTCGGCGACTTCGCCGGGGTCCTTCCCGATGCCGATGTTCCAGTAGCTGGATCCCGGGACCACCATCTGTCCGATGAGGAAGAAGTAGTTCAGGGAGCTGAAGACGTGGGCCGCGCCGGCCCGCCGGACGGCCACCACCCCCGCCCCCACCTTCCGCTGCAGCATGTCGCCGTTGGCCCGGGCCACCATGCCGCTTCGCTCGATGAGGGCCTTCATCCCGGCCGAGACGTCGGCGAAGTAGGTCGGGGAGCCCAGGAGGATGCCGTCGGCCTCGAGCATCTTGGCGATGCAGGCGTTGAGGTCGTCGTTCTCCACGGCGCATCTTCGGTCCTTGCGCTCGAAACACTGGTAGCAGGCGATGCAGCCCTGGAGCTTGAGGCCGGCCAGGGAGACGAGCTCGGTGCGGATGCCCTTCGCCTCGAGGACCTCGAGGACCGCCCGGAGCAGGCGGTCCGTGTTGCCCTTCTTGCGGGCGCTGCCGTTGAACGCCACCACCTTCATGGAATGCCTCCTTTCTCCCGCTCCGGTCGCGGGGCGGAACCCTTTCCAGGATAGAGGGCGCGCGGGCGCCTGTCCAGCGGGTCAAGGCCCCGTCCGAAGGGACCGATGAGTCTGGAAGCCGGCGGCGGGATCCGCCCCGTTCCCGGCCGGGTCTCCAAACGAGGGGGGATGCCGCGCATGCCTGCCCCGATCTCCATGGACGCCGTGGACCAGGCCCTGGGACACCTGGGGTACCGGGCCGGGACGCTGAAGGCCCGGTTCCTGGAGGCGGTGCGCCGCCGTTTCGCCGAGGGCGCCCGCCGGGTGGACGCCGCCGAGCTCGTCCGGGAGCTCTGGGGTCCGTGGGCGGACGTGGCGGAGCTTCGCCGGCGACGAAAGAACCTCAGCGGCCTCAAGTCCGCCGTCAACGCCGATCTCAAGCGGCTCTTCCGGGAGGGGCACAATCCCGAGGGCCTGGTCGTCGGCCCCCGCAACGTCTTCTCCATGTGCGACGAGGCCAAGGACCGGGTGATCGAGGCCGTGGCCGGCCAGGTCCGGGACGCCGGCCTGGCCATGGAGGAATTCCTCGACCTCCTCGGCCGGCTGCGGTCCATGCTGCGCGACCCGTCCCTTTCCAGGCTCGTGGCGGAGGGAGCCGCCGGAGGGCTGTCCGCCGACCTGGCCGGGCTGCTCGGGGAGATCCGCGGGCTCGCCGGAGAGGAGGGCGCGGGCGGGGCGGCGCGGGGGAACGCCGGAGACGCGGCGGATGCCTCCGGGGAGGCCGACGCGGTGGAGGAGCTCGAGGACTTCGAGGAGGTCGAGGAGATCGAGGACCTCGAGCCGGAGGAGGAAGACGCCGAGGCCGCCGAGGACCTCGATGCGGCGATCGAGGCCTTCGAAGAGGTGCTCGAAGGGGACGAGACGCCCGGCGGGATCGAAGAGATGGAGGACTTCGCGGAGGAGATCGAGGCGGTGGACGACGGGGCCGAGGAGATCGCGGCAATCGGAGAGGACGGGGCGGCCGCGCCTGCGGGGGCCGGGGAGGGCGCCGCCCCGGCGGCGGCGGGAGGAGAGGCGGGCGGTCCTGCCGGGACGGCCCCGGAGACAGCCGGAAGCGCGGGAGGATGGGCCGCCTTCCGGGAGGCCCTGGCGGCCTTCGGGGTCGCCGGGCCGGGTGCCGGCGCCGCGGACGGCGGGACGGAGCCCGGCGAGGCCCGGCGCCTGGCCGCCTTCTTCGACCAGGCCCTCGGCCGGCGGGAGATGCGCTTCAACCGCTACCTCGCCGTCCCGGGCGGCGAGACGGAGGTGGGACGGGCCGGCGGCCTGGACGGGGCCCTGCCCCCCCGGCGGGTCCGGGTGGCGCCCTTCGAGATGGCGATGTATCCCGTCACCAACGCCCTCTTCGAGGCCTTCGTGGAGCAGACCGGGTACCGGACGGTGGCGGAGCGGGTGGGCTACAGCACCGTCTACGAGGGACGCTTCCGCAAGGCCCGGGACGCCGACGGCCGCCTCGCCCGGTTCGTGGTCAACCCCTTCCCGGCGGCCCGGAGGGTCCCCGGGGCCTGCTGGTACCGGCCCGGCGGGCCGGAGAGTTCCCTGCATCTCCGCCGGGATCACCCGGTGGTCCACGTGGCCCTGGAGGACGCCCTGGCCTTCTGCGCCTGGACGGGCCGGCGCCTGCCGGACGAGCTGGAATGGGAGGCCGCCGCCCGGGCCTTCCGGGCGCTCGACTACCCCTGGGGGGAGGCGTGGCGGCCCGAGGCCTGCAACACCGAGGCCGCCGCCGTGGGCGACACCACCCCCGTGGACCGGTACGAGGCGCATGCCAACCCCCTGGGCCTGGTGGACCTTCTCGGCAACGTCCTCGAGTGGACCCTCTCCCCCTTCCGCCCCGGGGGGAGCCACGGGCCCGGCACGGCCTACGCCGCCCGCGGGGGGTGCTGGATCTCCCCGGCCGGGGTGCGGCTGACGGCCCGCTGGCGGGTGGAGGCCCGGACCACCTCGAATATCCTCGGGTTCCGGTGCGTGCTCCTCTAGGACCGTTCCGGTTCGTGGCGCCCGCCCGGGAAGGAGGGCGCGGGCCTAGCGCCGCTTCCGGCGGACCCGCCGGACCCGGCGGACCACCCGGCGCCGTTTCGGCGCCGGCGGCCCTTCTCCATCCCCCGGGCCGCCGGCGTCCGCCGGCACCGACCGGGCGCAGGCGGCCCGGGGGCAGCGGAGCACCCCGCCCGCGGCCTCTACCATGAAGGGGTGGCCGCAGGCCGGGCAGGGGCGGGGGACGGGCCGGCCCCAGCTGGCGAAGTGGCAGCCCGGCCTCGGGCACGTGTAGAGCACCTTCCCGGCCGGGGAGGGCCGGGCCTCGAGGCCCTCGAACCCGCAGGCCGGGCAGGCCGGGGCGGGCGATCCGTCCGCGCTCGACGGCACCGCTTGCGCCGCCGATTCGGGTGCCCCGGCGGCGGGGGCGTGCGCTCCTGGACGCGGGGCCGCCGGCTCCGGTTCCGTCGCGGCGGTCTCCGGCCCGGGCGCCGCCTCCAGCGGCGGTTCCGCTTCCGGTGCCTCCTCCGGCGTTTCCTTCCCCGCGGGGGACGGCGTCTTCCCGGCGAGCCCGGCCGCCGCGGCCGCCCCTTCCGCCTCCGCTGGTTCGAGTCCCGGGGGACGGGCCGCTTCGGCCGTTTCCTCCCGGGAGCCGGATCGGAACGCGGCCGTTGTCTCCCCCGTGGCTTCGGGCGGGCCCGCCTCGGTGGGTCGGTCCGCCGCCGCCGCATCCCGGGGGGCGGTCGGCGGCGCTGCCGGTTTCGGCTTCGGCGCCGGAGGGGCTTCCGCGGCGGCGCCGCCGGGCGGGGGGGCGCTCTCCGTGGGCGCCTGGACGGCGCCGGTGGCGGTGGGCGCGGCGCCGGGCTCCGGGGGTCGCCCGGGTGCCCCGGTGCCGCCGGCTTGGCCCGCGCCGGGCGCCGCCCTTCGTTTGGCCGGGGCCGGTTTCGGCGGCGCCGCTCCGGCCCCGGCCCCGAAGATCCGCGGCCCGCCGGCCTTTTTCTGCCGCCGGGCGGCCAGCTCCCGGAGGCGGGCGGAGAGCCTGTCCTCCAGCCCGGCGCCGCGCGGGGGTGCCGGCCCGTACCGGGCCAGGGTCTGGTCGAGCTGGGCCAGGGCCTCGGCCCGGGGCTTTCGGCCCGTGAGGACCTCGTCCACGGTCTGCACGAGGTAGGCCACCAGGGCGAGCCCGGGAAGGCCCTGGAACACGGCGTCGAGGCGGCGGGCGGTCTCGGCCGCCGCTGGGAGGAGGCGGAGGGCGCCGTCCGGTTCCTCGGCGAGGAGCCCGCCCCGGAGCATCCTCCGGAGGGCCGAGGCGATGTGGGGCCCCGGCGGCAGGCCGCACGCCAGGAGTTCCGCCTCGAGTTCCGCCGCCGTGTACCGACGCGTTTGCCCGGCCGCGAGGATCAGGCCGGCCAGCGCCGCCAGGTCCAGGACGCATCCGCCCGGCGCGGTCCGGCCGCCCAGGGCGCGATCGAGGTGGCGGCCGAGCACCTCGTCCACCTCCCGGAGGACGGGGGCGGCGCCGGTGTCGGGGGGGCGTGGCGGTTTCTCGGGCATGGCGGACGTGGGCCGCCCCGGGGGGCGGCACCTGGGCTCCTGTTTCTCTTAACCTGATCGGATCGGGGCGGAGATCCGTGATTTTCGCCCCCGGTGTTAAACACCGGCGCCCCCGGTGACGAAAAGCAGGTTAGGCCCCGGCCGGGCCGATCCCTGAGGGAGGGAGGTCCCCATGACGGAACCCGCCATCCTGATCGTGGACGACGAACCGGGCGTTTTGGAGGCCCTCGAGCGGCTCTTCGGGCGCGGTGGGTTCGAGACCGAGACCGCCACCGACGGCGAGACGGCCCTCCGGCGCCTCCGGGAGAGGGAATGCTTCCTCGTGATCTCGGACCAGCGGATGCCCGGGATGACGGGGATCGATTTCCTCCAGGAGTGCCGGCGCGCGAGCCCCGACACCCTCCGCGTCCTCGTCACCGGGTATTCCGACGAGGCGGTCTGCCGGGAGGCCATCAACAAGGGCGAAGTGTACCGGTACGTCGTGAAGCCCTGGGACAACGACGAGATGCTCGCCATCGCCCGGGAGGCCAGGGCGAAGTACGATCTCCTCCTCCGGCACAAGGTCCTGTTCCGCCGCCTCCTCGAGCAGCGGGAGGCCCTGTCCCGGACCCAGTACGCCCTCATCGCCGAGCTCCGGAAGGTGCAGGGCATCCTCGACCACGTGGGGGAGGGGATCCTGGTGGCCGACCGGGACGGGGTCATCTACTTCGCCAACAAGGCCTTCGAGGCCTTGACGGGGCTGAACCGCTCCGAGATCCTCGGCCGGTCCCTGGAAGACTTCCTGGTGGCCGGGGGCGAGGAGGACGGGGCGGGCTGCTCCTGGCACCTCAAGGGGGCGCGGGGGCCTGTAGCGGTCCACCGGAACGTGGTGCCGCTCCCCTGTGAGGCCTCGGCCCCGGTGGGCTTCCTCGAGACCTACACCCCGGCGGACTGAACCGGCGGCGGCCTTTCTCCGCTCCCGTCCTCCCCGCCTCCGGCAAGGCCCCGGGGGCGGGGCTTGCCTTTTTCGTCTCCGCGTTTTAAAAACTATGATTTACGGGAAGGCTCAGGGACCGGCCCCGACCCTCGGCGGGGTCGCGCTCCCCCCCACCGCGACCCCCGTTCTTTCCCACGGCATCGCCCACGGATTCCGCCGGGCGGGGTCCCGGGCGCCGCGCCCGGCGGACCGGCCGGGAGAACCTGCGCCCTCGCGGCGCCGGGAGAGAGAGATGACGCAGAAAGAGATCCGAAAGATCCTCATCGCCAACCGGAGCGTCCCCGCGGTGCGTATCATGCACACCTGCCGGGACCGGAAGATCCCCGTCACCGCGGTCTACAGCACCCCGGACCGGCTCTCCGCCCACGTCTTCATGGCCGATTCGGCGGTGCACATCGGGGAGGCCCCTCCCGCCGAATCCTACCTCAACATGGAGCGGATGATCCGGGCGGCCAAGGAGAGCGGGGCCGACGCCATCCACCCGGGCTGGGGTTTTCTGGCGGAGAACGCCGACTTCGCCCGGATGGTCATGGACGCCGGGCTCACCTGGATCGGGCCGTCCCCCGAGGTCATCCGGGCCATGGGGGACAAGATCGAGGCCAAGCGCCTGGCGATCCGGGCCAACGTGCCCACCATCCCCGGCATCGACCGGGTGGAGGGCGTGGAGGACGTCCGGCGCTGGATGCGGGAGGAGGACGTCGCCTTCCCCGTGATGATCAAGGCCGCCTCGGGCGGCGGCGGAAAGGGCATGCTGAAGGTCTCCTCCGACGAGGAGCTCCCGGGCGCCCTGGAACAGGCACGCTCCGAGGCCAAGAAGTCCTTCGGCGACGACACGCTGCTGGCCGAGAAGTACATCGAGCGGGGCCGGCATATCGAGGTCCAGGTGGTGGCGGACACCCACGGCAACGTGGTGCACCTCTACGAGCGCGAGTGCACCCTCCAGCGCCGCAACCAGAAGATCATCGAGGAGGCGCCCTCGCCGAGCCTCGACGAGGACATCCGGAACGAGATCTGCTTCACCGCCACGCGCCTCATGCGCGAGATCGGCTACACCTCCGCGGGCACCGTGGAGTTCATCTTCGACTCCGCCACGCGCAAGTTCTACTTCCTCGAGGTCAACACCCGGCTCCAGGTGGAGCACGGCGTGACGGAGCTCATCACCGGGCTCGACATCGTGGGCATCATGATCGACGTGGCCCAGGGCGCGCCGCTCCCCTTCCGGCAGGCGGACATCCATCCCAACCGCTGGGCCCTCGAGGTGCGGGTCAACGCCGAGGACCCGAAGACCTTCAGCCCCTCCTTCGGCACCATCACCCGGCTCCAGGTACCCCAGGGGCCGGGGGTCCGGATCGCCCAGGGGGTCTACGAGGGGGCCGACATCCCGCCCTACTACGACTCCCTCCTCATGCTCCTCATGACCGCCGGGCCCGACCGCGAAAACGCCATCCGGGCCATGGACCGGACGCTGAGCCGGAACCTCCGGGTGGAAGGGGTGAAGACCCTGGCGCCGCTCTTGCTGAGCATCATCCGCCACCGGGCCTTCCGGGAGGGGAACTTCTCCACCCGGTTCATCGAGGAGCACATGGACGAGCTGATCTCCATGTTCAAGGAGCGCGACAGCGAGGACGAGGTCCTCAAGATCGCCAAGTACGTGGCGGAGATCTCGGCCCTGGGGCCGCAGGACTGGATGTGACCGCGAGGAGGACGGCGCCGCGGGGGAGACACCCCGCGGGCCCGGCCGTCCCGCCTCGGAACCCTTCGCGAGGCCATCAGATGCAAGCATTCAACTTCGTCAGGCCCGGCATGTCCCCGGCGGAGATCGTCCGGCGGGTCCGCGAGCTCGAGGGGGTGGCGCTGACCTCCACGGGCATGCGGGACGCGGGCCAGTCCGACTTCAAGAACCGGCACCGGATCTACGACCTCGCCACCCTGGCGCCCTACTACCAGGAGATGGGGCTCTTCAGCGCCGAGTGTCACGGCGGGGCCCGGTGGCACGTGGGCATCATGAACCGCCGGGAGAGCCCCTTCGAGGAGATCCGGATCCTGCGCGAGCGGATGCCGGGCGTCCTGCTCCAGACCCTCATCCGCGAGACCAACCTCTGGGGCTACCGTCCCTACCCGAGAAACGTCATCGAGTACGTGGTGGCCCGGGTGGACATCGACGTCTGGCGGTGCTTCTCGTTCCTGAACGACATCCGCAACATGCGCGCGGTGGCCGAGGTGGTCATGAAGCGCGGCCGCCTCTTCCAGCCCGCCATCTCCTTCACCCAGGCCGACTGGACCACCAACGACTACTACCTCGGCGTGGTGCGGGAGATCGTGGATCTGTGCGGCGGCACCGACGAGATCATCCTCTGCATCAAGGACATGGCGGGGGTGGGGAGCCCCGGGCGCATCCACAGCCTCGTCGACGCCATCAAGCAGGCCTACCCGGACCTCGTGGTCCAGTACCACCGGCACGCCACCGACGGCCTGGCGCTCCCGGCGCTGCTCGCCGCCGCCCGGGCCGGGGCCAAGATCGTGGACGTGGAGGAGGATTCCCTCACCCGCTTCTACGGCCAGGCCCCAATCCTCGGCGTGCAGGCCTACTTCGAGGAGTCCGGGGTGCCCGTACACCTCAACCGGGCGGCCGCCGAGGCCGCGGTCCAGAAGGTGCGCGACTGGATCGGCCACTACGAGTGGGCCGAGTCCCCCTTCAAGGGCTTCGATCACATGGTCACGGTCCACCGGATGCCGGGCGGGGCCTTCCCGAGCTCCTTCGAGCAGGCGGAGAAGGGCGGCTTCCTCCACCTCATGCCCGCCATCCTCCGGGTGATGTCCCTCTACAACCGGATCGTCCGGTACTTCGACGTGACCCCGGGCTCCCAGATCACCTGGGTCACCTGCAGCGGCATCGTGAACAAGTACGCCAAGGAACGGGGCACCGCCGGGGTGGACCACGTGATCCGGCTGCTCGAGAAGTTCGTGGAGGAGAAGGGCCAGAACCTCAAGGCCATGACCAAGGCCGAGCGCGAGGAGCTGCTCGCCCTCTTCGCCTCCGCCCCCGGCGACTTCAAGAACCTGCTCCTCGGCGGCTACGGCCGGCTGCCCATGGGGTGGCCCGCCGACTGGGTCTACCAGAGCGCCTTCGGCGACGAGTGGAAGGAGCGGGTCAAGGAGCGCAAGGAACTCTCCCCCCTGGAGACCCTGGAAGAGGACGACCTCGACCGGATCCGGGCCGACCTCGCCGAGACCCTGGGCCGGGCCCCCACCGAGGAGGAGTTCATCCTCTACCTCATGCATCCCAAGGACGCCCTCTCCATGATCGACTTCCGGGAGATCTACGGCGAGACACCCCTGGTGCTGCCCACCGACGTCTGGCGGGAGGGGCTCAAGCGCTCCGGCGACAAGGTGGAGTTCGAACTCTGGGGCAAGCCCTATTGCATCGAGCTGGTCTCGGTGGGCGAGGAACACGAGGGGGTCATCCACGTGGTCATGCGCGTCAACAACAAGACCCGGGTCTACACGGTGGAGACCCCGAGGGCCAAGAAGGTGGAGATCCGGATGGCCAAGGGGCCGGGCCAGGTGGGGGCCCCCATCAACGGCAACGTCTGGCGCATCGGCAACCCCGAGCGCGGCGCCCTCAAGGTGGGTGACATCGTCCACAAGGGCGAGGAGATCGCCAACCTCGAGGCCATGAAGATGGAGAACGCCATCCTCGCTCCCTTCGACGGCCAGATCGTGGAGATCGCCGTCCAGCTCAACGACACGGTCCAGGAAGGCCAGCTCCTCTTCGTCCTCGACAAGGACGTGGTCAAGGAAGAGGCCGGGCCCGTGGACGAGACCTGACGTCCCGGCGGCGTTTTCGGGATCCGGCCCGCGTGCCGATAACCTGACCGGAGGCCAGGTGACGAGGGGCGGCCCCCGCGTGCGGCCCCGCGTCTTTCCGGGAGGGTTCGCCATGGCGTCTCGAAGGGCCGCCCGCGGGGGCCCCGCGCATCGATTTCTCCATTGGGCGTGCCCGCCCCCGCCGCATCCCCCGCCGTCCGTCTCCGCCGCCCTCCGCGGCGGCGTCCCGGGCCGTCCGTGGCCGGGTCCCGCACGGGTGTCCTCATGAAGGAAGAGTTCCTGCACAAGCTGATGTCGGCCTCCACGGAGATCATCTCCACCACCGACGTCAAGGGGCTCTACCGGAAGATCACGTCCATCATGCAGGACTTCCTGCGGCTGGATTTCTCCACGGTCATGACCCTCTCGGACGACAAGCGGCACCTCGTCATCCGGGACACCCTGGGGTTTCCCGCCTCGATGATCGATTCCTTCAGCCTCGTGGAGGGGCAGGGGCTCTCCACCTGGGTGGTCCGGAACCGCCGGGCCGCCATCACCCCGGATTTCCGCCGCGAGACCCGGTTCGAGGTCCCGCCGGTGGTGTTCGAGGAGGGCATCTCGTCGGCCATCTGCGTGCCGATGATGCTCGGGGACGAGGTCTTCGGGGTCTTCATCGGCCACACGCGCGAGCGGCGGGATTTCACCAGGGAAGAGGTCTACTTCTGCCAGACCATCGGGAACCAGGCCGCCGTCGCCATCCAGAACGCCCTGAACATGCTCGCCGTCACGGAGGCGGAGGAACGCTACCGGGAGATCTTCCACAACGCCAACGACGCCCTGTTCCTCGTCGAGATGGTGGGGGAGCGCGTGCCCGGCAGGTTCATCGACGCCAACGACGTCGCCTGCCGGATGTACGGCTACGACCGCGGGGAGCTTCTGTCCCTGACGCTCCGGGACGTCACGGCCCCCGGCGGCCGGCAGGAGCTGGAAGAAAGGTTGCGGGACCTTGCGCGGGCGGGAAGGAGCGTCTTCGAGGTCGATCACGTCACCCGGGACGGGCGCGTCTTCCCCGTGGAGATCAGCGCCCACGTCTTCTCGCTCGAGGGGCGGGAGACCCTGCTCCTGGTGGGGCGCGACGTCTCGGAGCGCCGGCGGAGCGAGGAGGAGAAACGCCAACTCGAGGCCCAGCTCCACCAGGCCCAGAAGATGGAGTCCATCGGGCGCCTGGCCGGCGGCATCGCCCACGACTTCAACAACCTCCTCTCGGCCGTCCTGGGCTACTGCGAGCTCCTGCTCCTGAAGGTGCCCGAGGAGGCCCCCTTCCGGGAGGAGGTCGAGGCGATCCGAGCGGCCGGGGAGAAGGCCGCCACCCTCACGCGCCAGCTGCTCGCCTTCAGCCGCAAGCAGGTCCTGGAGGTCAAGCCGCTCCACATGAACCGGGTCATCGACGGCATCGTCCAGCTGCTCGGCAAGATCCTCGGCGAGGACATCGAGATCGAGGTGCGGCTCGCTGCGGAGGGCGACGTCGTCGAGGCCGACCAGGGGCAGCTTGAGCAGGTCTTCATGAACCTCGCCGTCAACGCCAGGGACGCCATGCCGGGCGGCGGCCGGCTCATCATCGAGACCCTGGAGGTCCGCCTCGACGAGGCGTACGCCCTGGCCCACCCGGGGGTGCGGCCCGGGGCGTACGTCATGGTCGCCGTCACGGATTTCGGGGTGGGGATGCCGAAGGACGTACTCGAGCACATCTTCGACCCGTTTTTCACCACCAAGGAGCGGGGCAAGGGCACGGGGCTCGGCCTCTCCATGGTGCACGGGGTGGTGCGGCAGCACAACGGCTACATCAACGTCTACAGCGAGGTGGGGAGGGGGACCACGTTCAAGATATTCTTCCCCAGGTGCACCGAGGCCCCGGCGGCGGAGGAACGCGCCGAGGGGGAGGGCGCCGTCTGTCTCCAGGGCACCGAGACCATCCTCGTGGTCGACGACGAACCGTCGATCCGGGAACTCGTGGTGGCCACCCTCGAGCCCTTCGGTTACAAGTGTCTTGCGGCGTCCTGCGGGGCGGAGGCGCTCGGGATGCTGGAGGCCATGGAGCCGAAGCCGCAGCTCGTCCTCACGGACGTCATCATGCCGGGGATGAACGGGCGGGAGCTGGCCGAGCGCCTCCGGGCCGAGATGCCGTCGCTCAAGGTGGTCTTCATGTCCGGGTACACGGACAACGCCATCGTCCACCACGGGGTCCTCGAGGACAACGTCCGCTTCATCCAGAAGCCGGTGACCCCGAGCGTCCTGTTGCGGAAGATCCGCGAGGCGCTGGACGGGTAGGGACGGCGCGGCGGGCCGAGGGCCCTGTCGCCGTCCATACCCGCCCGGGCCGGGTCGAGACGACGAGGAGAACCTGAAGCCATGGACCTTTCCCAGCTGCTCGATCGCGTGAACCATTTCGTCTGGGGCGGATTCATGCTCTATGCCCTGGTGTTCACCGGTGTCTTGCTCACCCTTCGGTGCCGGTTCCTCCAGGTCTTCCACCTGCCCCGGGCCCTGCGCCTCGTGCTCTGCCGGCCCCAGGACGGGGAGGCGCCCGGCGACATCTCGCCGTTTCAGGCCCTCACCACGGCGCTCTCGGCCACCATCGGCACGGGCAACATCGCCGGCGTCGCCACCGCCATCGCCATGGGCGGCCCCGGGGCCGTCTTCTGGATGTGGGTGTGCGCCTTCTTCGGCATGGCCACCAAGTTCGCCGAGGCGGTCCTGGCCGTCCGCTTCCGCCGGACACTCCCGGACGGCACCATGCAGGGCGGCCCCATGCGCTACATCGCCGACGGCCTCGGCCTGCCCTGGCTCGGCTGGATCTTCGCCCTGATGGGGGCCGTGGCGGCCTTCGGCATCGGGAGCATGGTCCAGTCGAACTCCGTGGCGGTGGTCCTCCGCGAGGAATGGGGAGTGCCCGTCGCGGTCACCGGGGGGGTGCTGGCGGTGATGACCGGGGTGGTGATCATCGGCGGCATCCGGCGCATCGGGCGGGTGACGGAGCGCCTCGTGCCCGTCATGGCCGTCTTCTACGTGGCCGGTTCCCTCCTCGTCCTGCTGCTCCACCTCGACCGGCTGCCCGGGGCCCTCGCCCTGATCTTCCAGGGGGCCTTTCACGGAACGGCCGCCGCCGGGGGCGCGGCGGGGGCCACCGTGGCCGCGGCCGTCCGCTACGGGGTGGCACGGGGGGTCTTCTCCAACGAGGCGGGCCTCGGCAGCGCCCCCATCGCCCACGCCGCGGCCCGGACGGAGAGCCCCGTCCGCCAGGGCCTCGTCGCCATGACCGGGGTCTTTTTCGACACCATGGTCATCTGCACCATGACCGCCCTCGTGATCCTCACCACCGGGGCCTGGACTACCGGGGAGACCACCAGCACCCTCACCCGGCTGGCCTTCGAGCAGGGGCTTCCCCGGGGCGGGGGGGTCATCGTCAGCCTGGGGCTTGCCGTCTTCGCCTATTCCACCATGATCGGCTGGTCCTACTACGGCGAGGAGTGCATCGAGTACCTCCTGGGCCTCCGGGCCCGGATGCCCTACCGCTTCGTCTTCTGCGCGGCCATCGCCCTCGGGGCCTTCCAGAGGGTGGACGTCGTCTGGAACCTCGCCGACACCATGAACGGCGCCATGGCCATCCCCAACCTGGTGGGGCTGCTGGGGCTGTCGGGCCTCGTGGCCCGGCTCACCCGAGAGACCATGGCGCACCCGGAGCGGCTCTTCTCCTGACGGGGCGGCGCCGCCTCGCCACGAGCGCGCCTTTCCCATCCGCCGGCACCCGTGGTAGAAAGTCTCCAGGGCCCCGCGGGGCCCCGATTCCCCGCCGACCGGGCGGCGTGTTCACGGGAGGACGAGGCGGCATGGGCCGGGCCCGCATCCTGGTGGTGGACGACGAGGCCGACATCCGGCAACTGCTCGTCCACCATTTCACCCGCAACGGCTACCATGTCGAGGCGGCGGCCACGGGCGAGGAGGCGCTCCGGGCGGTCCGTGCCGCCCCCCCGGACCTCGTGGTCCTGGATCTCATGCTCCCGGGCATGGAGGGGCTCGACGTCTGCCGGGTCCTGAAGGGCGATCCGGCCACCCGCGGTGTCTCCGTGGTCATGCTGACGGCCCGGGGGGAGGAGGCCGATATCGTGGCCGGCCTCGAGCTCGGGGCCGACGACTACGTCACGAAGCCCTTCAGCCCGCGGGTCTTGGTGGCCCGGGTGCGCGCCGTCCTCCGGCGCCGGGCGGCTCCCGCCCCGGCGGCGGGTGAGGTGATCCGTGCCCACGGCATCGTCATCCACTCAGGCCGCCACGAGGTCACCGTGGCTGGCCGGCCCGTGGACCTCACTCCCACCGAGTTCCGCCTGCTCCGGTACCTGGCCGCGCGGCCCGGCTGGGTCTTCACCCGCGGCCAGATCGTCCGGGCGGTGCACGGAGAGGACTACCCGGTCACGGAGCGGTCGGTGGACGTCCAGGTGGTGGGCCTCCGGAAGAAGCTCGGCCCGGCCGGCGGGGTCATCGAGACGGTTCGGGGCGTGGGATACCGGTTCCGGGAGGAGGCGTGAAGGGGCGGCGGCTTCAGTGGCAGCTCTTCGCCGCCTTCGCGGGGGTCTCCCTCCTGGTCTTCTCCGGGCTCACCTGGCAATACGTGGACGCCATGCGCGGTTTTCACCGCGATCAGGCGGCGGCCGGCCTCGAGCAGGTGGCCCGGGGGCTCTTGCCGGAGATCCGACCCCTGGTGGCCGCCGGGCGCCTGGCGGCGCTTCGTGCCCTCTGCCGGCGCGCCGGCCGCGAGGCCGGGGTCCGCATCACGGTCATCCTGCCCGGCGGGCGCGTGGCGGCCGACTCGGAGCGGGATCCGGCCACCATGGACAACCACGCCGACCGGCCCGAGGTCATGGCCGCCCTGGCGAGCGGGAGGGGGGTGGCCGAGCGCTACAGCCACACCCTGCGCACCGAGATGCTCTACGTGGCCGTGGCGGCGCCGGAGGGCGCCGTGGTGGTGCGGGCGGCGCTGCCGGAGACCTCCGTCCGGGCCGCCCTGGCGGGGCTTAGAGGGCGGCTCCTGGCGGTGGCGCTGGCCGTCCTGGCCCTGGCCCTGGGAGCGAGCTTCCTGGTCGCGCGGCGGATCAGCCGCCCGCTGGAGAACCTCAGGCTCGGCGCCCAGCTCTTCGCCGAGGGGGCCCTCGACTACCGCCTCCACGTGCCGGACTCGGAGGAGACCCGCGGGCTTGCCGCGGCCATGAACGCCATGGCGGCGCAGCTGGGCGATCGGCTCGAGACCATCCGGCGCCAGCGCAACCAGACCGAGGCCATCCTCTCCAGCATGCGGGAGGGGGTGGTGGCCGTGGACGCCGACCGGCGCGTCATCACGGTGAACGAGGCGGCGTTGCGGCTGTTCCGGCGCAGGGCCGAGGACGTGTGCGGCCGTCCCATCCAGGAGGTGCTCCGCAATCCCTACCTCCAGCGCTTCCTCGGAGACGTCCTCCACGACGGCGCCCCGCGGGAGGGGGAGATGGTGCTGCGGGTGGGGGGCACGGAGCGCAACCTGCATCTCAACGGAACGATCCTCCGCGATGCCGCGGGCCGGAAGATCGGGGCGGTGGCGGTGCTCCACGACGTGACCCGGCTCCGCCGCCTCGAGCATCTTCGGCGCGACTTCGTGGCCAACGTCTCCCACGAGCTCCGGACGCCGGTGACCTCCATACGGGGGTTCGCCGAGACCCTGCTGGACGAGGAACTCGACCCGGCCGAGCGGCGGCGGTTCCTGGAGATCGTCCACCGCCAGGCCGAGCGCCTGGGCGACCTGGTGGAGGACCTCCTGGCCCTCTCGCGGATCGAGCGCGAGGTGGAGGCCGAGGCGGTCCGACTGGAGCCCGGACCGGTGGCGGCCGTGGTGCAGGGGGCCGTGGAGGCCTGCCGGCCGGCCGCGAAACGCCGGCGGGTGCGCCTTTCGGCGGAATGTCCGGCGGACCTCGAGGCGTCCATGGAGCCGCGGCTCCTCGAGCAGGCCCTGGTGAACCTCCTGGACAACGCGGTGAAGTATTCGCCGGAGGGCGGCGAGGTGGAGGTGACGGCCGCCCGGGAGGGCGGCGAGGTGGTCGTCCGGGTCCGGGACCAGGGCCCGGGGATCCCCCGGGAACACCTCCCGCGCATCTTCGAGCGCTTCTACCGGGTGGACAAGGCTCGAAGCCGGGAGCTCGGAGGCACCGGTCTGGGGCTCGCCATCGTGAAACACGTGATGCAGGCCCACGGGGGCCGCGTCACCGTGGAGAGCGAACCGGGCAAGGGGAGCGTCTTCGCGCTGCACCTTCCGGGGTGAGGGGCCGGCCGGCACGACCTCGGCCGCGTCGCCCGTCGTTTCCAACAGGTGGCCGGACCCGGCGGGTGGTGGCTTGACGGTCGGCAGATCGTCTGTTGAACAGGCTCAAAGAAAACAAAGGTTGCAAACACGAGTCATTTGGGTGGAGTTGTCTGTGAAGTGTTGCGCGCGTTATCCGGCCCCGCGATTCTACGTGAAATCTTCTGCTAAACTCTGGAGCAAAGAGGAGCGAAAGACGGAGAACCCCTTTCCCTGAATTCAAGGCCAATGGGGTGCCGGCAGTGTCGCAAGGGGACCGTCGAACGAATTTGAGGGATCAGTATGAAAAAGACATGTGTTTTTGGGATCATGATGGTCTTCTTGTTGTGTTCCTGCACGCGCGTCTATGTATATCCAGTTGATCCAGATGCAAAATATAACCGCAAGGAGCAGGTGCAGATCTTGCCCGCGTTTCCGGAGGTACCTTATAAAAAAATAGCCACAGTAGAGGCAGATTTTCTTATGGCGCGGGTATCTGTGGATCCGGGGAGGGTGGGCGGCCCCGTATCCCCAAGGCTAGAGGTTTATTATCACCTGCCGGAGATCCCCGTAGGTTCCATCAAGCCGAACTACATGAAAAAGATCAAGGAGAAGGCCGGTGAGTTCGGCGCAGACGCGGTGGTCATGACCGGGTCGCTATTATCAAGTGCGGAGGGATCGTTTCACGGGGTGGCGATCAGGTTCGTCGATGGTGGTGCGCATGACCGCGCGGATGGACTTGGCACGGGCCGATCGAACCGTGACTCACTCTAAATTTTTCACGCGGAGTGGGAGGCCGGGCGGGTTGTCCGGCCTTTTCAGCACCGATGCCGTTTGTCCCAAGACGCCGATGTGAGATGTCCTCCCGGTCAAGCTGGGGCATCCTTGCGGCCTCCGGCAGAAGGGGGGGGAGACAGGCGCTGAAGCCCCGGCGGTTCGGCCCAATGCCAGCTGAAAGCCGCCACGGATCCAGGCGGTAAAACGGAAAGAGGAAGAGAGGCGGTGTCGCCGGGGCGCCTTTGCCGGCTCGGGCCCGCCGGGGTCAGTGGAGGGGGGCCTTGCCTGCCGGGGCGGCGGACGGTTCGCCCGGCGGGGCGGCGGACCGCACCAGGACGGCCTCCAGGGCCTCCGGCGGCTCGGGGTGACCGAAGAGGAACCCCTGGGCCTCGTCGCAGCCCACCTCTTTGAGGAAGGCCCACTGCTCTCCCGTCTCGACGCCCTCCGCCGTGATCTTGAGGTTCAAGGCGTGGGCCATGGCCACCATGGCCCGGAGGATGGCGGCGCCTTCCCGGTCGGCGGGGACGTTGGCCAGGAAGGCCCGGTCGATCTTGAGCTCGTCCACCGGGAGCTGCTTGAGGTAACCGAAGGAGGAATACTCCTTCCCGAAGTCGTCCAGGGCGATCCGCACGCCCAGGCCCCGGAGGCGGTTGAAGACCTGGAGGTTGGCCTCCAGGTTCCGGATGGCCATGGTCTCGGTGACCTCGAGCACGAGCTCGCCGGGCGGGAAACCCGTGGCCTGCAGGCAATCGGCGACCATCTCCACCAGGTTGCGAGCCGCGAACTGCCGCCCCGACAGATTCACCGACAGGGCGAGCGGGGGCAGCCCCCGCCGCCGCCACTCCATCATCCGCCGGCAGGCCTCCTCGAGCACCCACCGCCCGGCGGGCACGATGAGCCCCGTCTTCTCCAGCATGGGGATGAAGGCGCCGGGGGGCTCCAGGCGGCCGCCCGGCCGCTGCCACCGCACGAGGGCCTCCACCCCCGTGGCGCGTCCCTCGGCCACGTCCACCTTGGGCTGGAAGTGGACGGTGAACTCCCGGCGTTCCACTGCGGCACGGAGTTCACCCTCCAGCCGCAGGCGGTCCATCACCTGGCGGTTCATCTCCGCGGTGCAGAGCCGCACGTTGTTCGGCCCCTCGCAGCGGGCGCGGTTTAAGGCCACGTTGGCGCTCCGGATCAGGGCCTCCGGGTCCGCGCCGTTTTCGGGGAAGAGGGCCGCGCCCACCTGGACCTCGAGGTAGACCTCCGCCCCGTCCTTGAGCCGGAGGGTGGGGGTGAGGGCCTGGACCAGCTTGAGACCCACGGCGACCGCTCCCTCCGGGTCGTCCACCTCGGGGAGCAGGACCCCGAACTGGTGGGCCCCGGTCCGGGCCACGGTGTCTTCCTCTCGAAGGCACCGCGTGAAGAGGCCCGCGGCCTTGCGCAGCACCCGTTCCGCGGTCTCGTGGCCCCGGGATTCCACCACGTCGGCGAAGTTGGCGAGCTCCACCAGGAGGACCGCGGCACCCGCCTCCTGGCGCTTCGCCACGGCGAGGTGCCGCCGGAGGTGGTCACGGAAGGCGGCGATGTTGGGCAGCCCGGTGACCGGGTCGTGCCGGGAGAGGTAGTCGAGGCGGACCTCGGCCTCTCGCCGGGCGTAGTAGCCGGCCAGCATGGCCGCCGCGGTTCGGACGGCCCGAACGTCTTCCGGGTGCCAGGCGTCGGGCCGGGCCCGGCCCGAGAAGGCGAGGAAGCCGAAGGGGGCCCCGCCCGGGAGGTCGAGGGGCACGGCGAGAAGCGCCCCGGTCTTTCCTCCCGGCGGCGAGATGCGCAACCCGCCCGCTCCGGGGGGGAGCGCCGAGACGTCCATCACCACGGCGGCGTCGCCGCCGGCCATGGCCTCCCGGAGCCATGCGGCGGCGGCCGGGTCGGGGGCCACGGGGCCCGCCTCGGGGGCCGGGGCGCCGCGGGCGTGCCAGGAGGCGACCCGGGCGAAGCCCTCGGAGGCGGACCAGCGGTAGATGCCGGCACGTTCGGCCCCGGCGGCCTCGGACAAGATGGCGAGGGCCTCACCCGGGGCCGCCTCCCGGTGGGTGATGAGGAGCTGGGCGAGGCGGTTCAACCGGGCCTCCATGTCGAGCCGGCGGCGGAGGTCGCGCTCCATGGCCCGGCGCTCGGTGATGTCGAGGAAGGTGAGCACGACGCCCACGGTGTGCCCGTCGCGGACCACGGGCCGGGCCCAGTACTCCACGGGGAAGGACGTCCCGTCGCATCGCCAGAAGAGGTCGTCGTCGGCGTGGACGATCTCGCCCCCCACCACCGCCCGGCAGATGCGGCAGTCTTGCTGGATGTGGGGGGTGCCGTCTTCCCGGGTGTGGTGGACCAGGGCGTGGAGGTTCTGGCCGAGGAGGTCCGAGGCGGCCTCGTAGCCCAGCAGGCGCAGGGCGGCGTCGTTGGCGAAGGTGCACCGGCCCGCCGGGTCCAGGCCGAGGAGGCCCTCGGCGGTGGAGTCGAGGAGGAGGCGGACCTCCCGTTCCTTCTCCCGGAGGCGGTATTGGTAGGCCACGGTGTCGAGCCGGTGACGGAGAAGTTCCAGGGCGAAGGAGACGCCCTGGGCGGCGCGGTCCAGGATCTCCACCTCGTCCGCCTCGAAGTAGTTCGGGACGTCCGCGTAGACGTTCAAGGCCCCGAGGATCCGCCCCCGGGCCACCAGGGGGAAGGCCGCGGACGAGCGGAAGCCCCGGCGGAGGGCCGCCTCGCGCCACGGGCGCATGGCGCCGTCGGCGGCGATGTCGTTCATGACCTGGGGCCGGCCCTCCAGGATGGCCCGCCCCGTGGGCCCCCGGCTGCGCGGGTCGGCCTCGTCCACGCTCACCCGGAGCCCCTCCAGGTAGTCCAGGCCGTGGCCGTGGGCGGCCGCCGGCTCCACGGCGCCGTCCGGGGCCACGAGGCCGATCCATGCCATCCGGAGGCCGCCGGTCTCCACGGCGATCCGGCAGGCCTCCCGGAAGAGGGTGTCGCGGTCTCCGGCCCGGAGGGTGGTGGTCACCACCTCGCCCAGGAGGGCGAGGAGGCGGTTCATGCGGTGGACCTTGAGGGCCCGGACCTCCCGAAGGAGGGCCCGCCGGTAGAGGAGGGCCGAGGCGGCGAGGGCGGCGAGGGCGACCCCCCGCATCCAGAGCTCGTGGGGGGCGGTGGGGAAGAGGGCCCGGGAGAGCGGGGTCCCGGGGAAGAAGACGAGGTGCCCGAGGCTCTCCACGAGGAGGTAGAGGAGGACGCCGCCGATGAACCACCCCCAGAACCGGCGGGACGGGCGTCTCCAGGCGGCGGGGTGTCGTCGGGTGCGGGTGCGGTGCACGGGTCTTCGGGCTCCCTCCTCACCTTGTCGGCCGGTCGCCCCCCGGGCATGAACCGGGCGGGCGGCCGGAGCCGCCCCGGATGCCGGGCCGGGTGAGGGCGAAGTCGTAGCGGACCGGGTCGTCGGTGCGGATCCGCCGGAAGGCCGCCGTCACCTCCAGGACGGCCTTGAGGTCCGGCCGCGGGCGCCGAGTGAAGCCGAGCCCGCGGACCATCCGGTGGAGGTGGGTGTCCAGGGGCACCAGGAGCAGCGACGGGGCCACGGCCCAGCCACCGGGGTCCACGTCGTCCCGGCGCACCATCCACCGGAGGTAGAGGTGGAGGCGCTTCGAGGCGCTCCCCTTTGCCGGGTCCGGCAGCAGCGTCGCCACGGGACCGGGGGCGAGGCCCCGGAGCTCCCGGGCGAAGGCCTCCACGGCGGCCGCCGTGGTTTCGTGGCCCGGCCGGAGGCCGGCCCGGAAGCAGGCCTCCAGGGACCCGTGGCGGTGGATGGCCCGGCCGGCGGCGGCCAGCAGGGCCGCCACCTCGCCCCCGCCGCTGAAGCGGTGGCGGAAACCGGACAGGAGGCAGGCGAGCTCCGCCGGCCCCGCGGCGCTCACGCGGGCCGCCGGGGCGGGGCCCAGGAGATCCAGGACCCGGCCCACGGCGGCCAGGATCTGCCGGACCCGCCCGTAGGCCAGGGCGGAGGCCACGAGCCCGGCCACTTCCCGGTCCCGGACGTCCGGGTACCGGTAGAGGAACTCGAGGGGATCGGGGTGGACCAGGGCGCGGCGGTTGCGGCGCCGGTAGAGGGCCTCCATGCGGCGCCGCAGGGCGGTGTCGGCGTCGGGGCCGGCCGCCACGGTTTCAGGCGAGCCGGGTCTCGCCGGCGGCGAGGTCCTCGAGGGCCGGCCGGTCCAGGATCCGGATCCGGGGGCCGTCCACGCGGACGAGGCCGCGGTCCGACATCTTCCGGAGGATGCGGGAGAGGGTCTCGGGCGTGGTCCCGAGGAGGCCGGCGATCTGGGCCTTGGGGATCTCGAGGACCACCGGCGCGGCGCTCCCGGCCCCCGGCAGCGCCAGCAGGTAGGCCGCCAGCCGCCCCGGCACCTCCCGGAGGGACAGGTCCTCGATGAGCCGGGCGAAGCGGTGGAGCCGGCGGGAGAGGACCGCCAGCATGCCCAGCGCCAGGGACGGGCGCCGCGTCACGAGGTCCACGAAGGCGGCCCTGGGGAAGAAGAGGAGCCGCGAGGGTGCCAGCGCCACGGCGTTGGCGGGAAAGTGCCGCCCGGCGAAGACCGCCGCCTCGCCGAAGGGGTCTCCGGGGCCGAAGAGGTGGAGGATCTGCTCCCGGCCCTCGGCCGAGAGCTTGAAGATCTTCACCCGGCCCTCCAGCACCACGTAGAAGCCGGTGCCCTCGTCCCCTTCCGAGAAGACGGCCGCGCCGGCGGGCACCGAATGCTCCACGGCGATCATGGCGAGCTCCCGGAGGTCGTCCTCCGGGAGCCCCTCGAAGAAGGGGATGGCGGCGAGGCGGCGCGGCACGGGCGGAAAGCTCCTCGACGGGGATCGGTGGCGTCATGGTAACGGATCCGGCCGGGGCCCGCCACGTGCCGCCGCGTTTTGCGCCGCCGCCCGGCTTCGTGGTAGAAGAGGGACATGGACCGGGAACGCGGCAGCGGCGGGCGGGGCGCGGAACCCGTCGTGGACTACGGCCGCTGCAACGGGTGCGGGGCCTGCGTGGAGCTCTGCCCCGGGGTCTTCGAACTCCGCGACGACAAGGCCTGGGTGGTGGACCCGGCGGGTTGCGGGGCCTGCGATTGCGGCCGGGCGGTGGTCATGTGCCCGCAGGACGCCATCTCGCTGGCCTGATCCTGGGCCGGGAAGGAGGACGGCGGATGCAGATCGGGATGATCGGCCTCGGGCGGATGGGCATGAACATGGCCCGGCGGCTGCTGCGCGGGGGGCACGAGGTGGCCGCCTACAACCGGACGGCGGAGAAGGTCCGCCGGATCGAGGCGGAGGGCGCCGCGGGGGCCGACTCCCCGGAGGCCCTGGTCCGACTCCTCGACCCGCCCCGGGTGGTGTGGCTCATGTTGCCGGTGGGGCCGCCGGTGGACGAGCACATCGAGCGCCTGCGCCCCCACCTCGGGCCGGGGGACCTCGTGGTGGACGGCGGCAACAGCGACTTCCGGGACGACCTCCGGCGGGCCGAGGCCCTCGGGGCCGAGGGCATCCGGTACGTGGACGCCGGGGTGTCGGGGGGCGTCTGGGGCCTCGAGAAGGGCTACTGCCTCATGCTGGGAGGCGGGGCCGACGACTATCGCCGCCTCGGGCCCGTCCTCGACACCCTGGCCCCGCCGGGCGGGCACATGCACTGCGGGCCGGTGGGGGCCGGCCACTTCGTCAAGATGGTCCACAACGGCATCGAGTACGCCCTCATGGAGGCCTACGGGGAGGGCTTCGAGCTCCTACGGGCCTCCCCCTACGGGCCCCATCTCGACTTCGGGGCGCTGGCGGCCCTCTGGAACCGGGGGAGCGTCATCCGGTCGTGGCTCCTCGAGCTCCTCGAAGACGTCTTCCGGGAGGACCCGGGCCTCGAGGAGGTCCGGGGCGTGGTGGCCGATTCCGGGGAGGGCCGGTGGACGGTGCGGGAGGCGGTCCGGCTCGGCGTGCCGGCCGACGCCATGGCCCACGCCCTCTTCAAGCGGTTCGCCTCCCAGCGGGAGGACCTCTTCTCCGACCGGGTGGTGGCGGCGCTCCGCCGGGCCTTCGGCGGGCACGAGGTGCGCCGGGCCGGCGGGGGAGG
Source organism: Dissulfurirhabdus thermomarina (assembly GCF_012979235.1). Lineage (NCBI taxonomy): Bacteria > Pseudomonadati > Thermodesulfobacteriota > Dissulfuribacteria > Dissulfuribacterales > Dissulfuribacteraceae > Dissulfurirhabdus > Dissulfurirhabdus thermomarina. Next base: position 45,849 of record NZ_JAATWC010000006.1, on the reverse strand, counting down.
CAGATGACCGGCGGGCACGCCCGCGCCCGGGTCCTCCGCGAGGGGCCCTTCTGCCTCGAGGACCGGCCGCCGCCCTGCGGGGTGGTGATCTTCGGCGCCTCCGGGGATCTCGCCCACCGGAAGCTCCTTCCGGCCCTCTTCGCCCTCCACCGGCGGGGACTTTTGCCGCCGGCCTTCTTCGTCTTGGGGTGCGCCCGCTCCCCCCTGGGCGACGATGGGTTCCGGGAGCGGGTCCGGGCCACCCTGCGGGCCCGATTCCCGGACCGGCCGGCCGGCGCCGTGCGGGCCTTCGCCGACAGGCACGCCTATCTCAGCGGCGACTACGACGACCCGGCCTTCTACCGGCGGCTCGGGGAACGCCTGGCCGGGCTCGAGGCCGAGGCCGGAACCGGGGGCAACCGGCTCTTCTACCTCGCGGTGCCGCCCGGCGTGGCGCCCCGCATCATCGAGGGCCTCGGCGCCGCGGGCCTCGCCCGGGAGGAGGGCCGGGGCGGCGCCTGGGCCCGCGTGGTGGCGGAAAAGCCCTTCGGGCGCGACCTCGCCAGCGCCCTGGCCCTGGACGAAAGGCTCCACCGTGTCCTCTCCGAGCGCCAGATCTACCGGATCGACCACTACCTGGGCAAGGAGACGGTCCAGAACATCCTCATGTTCCGGTTCGCCAACGCCATCTTCGAGCCCGTCTGGAACCGGCGCTACGTGGACCACGTCCAGATCACCGTGGCCGAGGCCGCCGGGGTGGAACACCGGGCGGGCTACTACGAGGGGGCGGGGTGCCTGCGGGACATGTTCCAGAACCACATGCTCCAGATGCTCTCCCTGGTGGCCATGGAGCCGCCGGCCTCCTTCGGGGCGGACCGGGTGCGGGACGAGAAGGTGAAGCTGCTCCGGGCCGTCCGCCCCTTCCCCCCGGAGGAACTCGGCCGCTGGCTGGTCCGGGGGCAGTACGGGCCCGGCGGCACCGGAGACGACCGGGTGGCGGGCTACCGGGAGGAGCCCGGGGTGGCCCCCGACTCCCGGGTGGAGACCTTCGTGGCCGCGCGGCTCCTCGTGGACAACTGGCGGTGGAAAGGGGTCCCCTTCTACCTCCGTTCCGGCAAGCGGCTCGCCCGGCGCGTCAGCGAGATCGCCATCACCTTCAAGGAGGTGCCCCACTCCATGTTCGAGGGGCTGGTCCCGGCGGAGCCGGCCCCCAACGTCCTGGTGCTGAACGTCCAGCCCGAGGAGGGCGTGGCGCTGTCCATCCAGACCAAGAAGCCGGGGCCGAAGTCCTGCCTCACCATCCTCTCCATGGACTTTTCCTACCGGGACGTCTTCGGCGTGGAGATGCCGGAGGCCTACGAGCGCCTCCTCCTCGACTGCATGCTCGGCGACCAGACCCTCTTCCTCCGGCACGACGACATGGAGGTGGCCTGGTCGCTGCTCACCCCGGTGCTGGAGGCCTGGGCCGAGGAGCGGCCGGGGGTGGGCGAGGTGTACCCGTACGAGCCCGGCTCGTGGGGGCCGGCGGCGGCCGACGGCCTGCCCGGCGCGGACGGGCGGGGCTGGCGGCGACCCTGAGGTGCGCATGGGCGTGGAGATCAACAGGTTCCGAGACGCCGATGCCATGGCCGAGGCGGCGGCGGGGCGCGTGGCGGCGGCGGCGCGCCGGGCGGCGGCCGAGCGGGGCCGGTTCACCCTGGTGCTCGCCGGGGGGCGGACGCCGGAGGGACTCTACCTCCGGCTGGCCGCCGACCCGTGGCGGGCCCGGGTTCCCTGGGAGGCGGTCCACGTGTTCTGGGGGGACGAGCGCCTCGTGCCGCCGGAGGACCCGGCGAGCAACTTCGGCCGGGCCCGGGGCCTCTTCCTCTCCCGGGTGCCGATCCCGCCGGGGAACGTCCACCCCGTGCCCTTCGACCCGGACCCCGCCCGCGCTGCGGCGGCCTACGAGGCCCGGCTGCGGGCCTTCTTCAAGCCGGAGGGGGGCGGCCTGCCCGCCTTCGACCTCGTGCTCCTCGGCCTCGGCCCCGACGGGCACACCGCCTCCCTCTTTCCCGGGGCGCCGCCGGCCCCGCCCGGGCGCTGGGCGGCGGCCGTGCCGGCCCCCGACGCCGAGCCCCGGCTCCCCCGCGTCACCCTGACCTTTCCCGTCCTGAACCGGGCCCGGGAGGTGTGCGTCCTCGCCGCCGGCCCGGAAAAGGCGGCCCTGGTCGGCGAGATCCTCGACGACCCGGCCGCCGCGCGCCGTTACCCGGCGGCCATGCTCCGCCCCGAGGGGCGGCTGGCCTGGTACGTGGCGGCGGGCTGAACCGGCCGCGCCGGGACCCCCCGGAGAAAAAACACGGGCTTGATCCAGGTCAAGGCGCCGGCCCCCCCGGGCGTCTAGGATGGGGACACGATGCGGCGGGGGCCGGCACCGGGCCGGTGCCCCGGAGGCCTTCCCCCCGGAACCGAGGAGACGACGCGACGTGGAATGGGAGAACGATGCCCGGGAGACCCTGAGAAGGGTGCCCTTCTTCGTTCGGGGGCGGGTGCGCCGCCGGGTGGAGGACGCGGCCCGGGCCGCCGGGGCCCGGCGGGTCACCCTGGCGCACCTCGAGGCCTGCCGCCGGCGCTTCCTCGCGGACATGTCCGACGAGGTCCGGGGTTTCCAGGTGGAGACCTGCTTCGGGCCCGCCGGGTGCCCCAACCGGGCCGTGGCCTTCGAGGGATTCGCGGACGAGCTGGAGCGGCGCCTCGAGGCCCGGGACCTCAAGGGGTTCCTCCGGGCCACGGTCCGCGGGCCGCTCAAGATGCACCACGAGTTCCGCGTGGCCGTCTCCGACTGCCCCAATGCCTGTTCCCGGCCCCAGATCGTGGATGCGGGGTTCATCGGGGCCGTTCGGCCCCGGGTCACCGGCGAGCCCTGTATCGGGTGCGGGGCCTGCGAGGCGGCCTGCCGCGAGGCGGCGGTCCGGCCGGGCGGGGAGAAAGAGGCCCCCGCCGTGGACCCGGACCGGTGTCTCGCGTGCGGCGCCTGCATCCGGGCGTGCCCCACGGGCGCCCTGGCCGCCGGCGAGAGCGGCTTCCGGGTGCTCGTCGGCGGGCGCCTCGGCCGCCACCCCCGGCTCGCCGAGGAGCTGCCGGGGATCCACCCGCCGGAGGCGGCCGCGGCCCTGCTGGACCGGGCCTTGGACCTCTTCACGGGCGACAACCGCGGCGGCGAGCGCTTCGCCGACATCCTGGAGCGGACGGGGCTTCGGCCCCTGCTGCCGGCGGCGGAGCCGGATTTGACATCGAACCCTAATGCCTGAAACTCTTAAAAAAGGAGGCGACGACATGTTTTGTTTCCAGTGCGAACAGACGGCCAAGGGAACCGGGTGCACCCAGGTGGGGGTCTGCGGCAAGCGGCCCGACGTGGCGGCCCTTCAGGACCTCCTCCTCCACGTCCTCAAGGACCTGTCCCGGGTGGCCGTGGCCGGCCGGAAGGCCGGGGTGACGGACCCCGAGGTGAACGCCTTCACCGTGGAGGCCGCCTTCTCCACCCTGACCAACGTGGACTTCGACCCCGAGCGCTTCGTGGCCCTCATCCGGAAGGGGGCGGCGCTCCGGCGGGCCCTGGCGGAGAAGGTCCGGGCCGCCGGCGGGGACCCGGGTGACGACGCCGAGGCCGTGGTGCCGGCCGAGACCCTGGAGGGCCTCGTGGCCCAGGGCGAGCGGGTGGGCATCAAGGCGGATCCGGAGATCGACCCCGACATCCTGAGCCTCCGCGAGGCGGTGGTCTACGGCATCAAGGGACTGTCCGCCTACGCGGACCACGCCCGGATCCTCGGCCGCGAGGACGACGAGGTCTACGCCTTCGTCCACGAGGCGCTGGCCGCCACCCTCGACGCCGAACGCGGCCTCGACGACTGGCTCGACCTCGTGCTCCGGACCGGGAAGACCAACCTCCGGGCCATGGAACTCCTGGACGAGGCCAACACCGGGACCTACGGGCACCCCGTGCCCACCCGGGTGCCCCTCGGCGCCCGGAAGGGGAAGGCCATCCTCGTCTCGGGCCACGACCTCAAGGATCTCGAGGAGATCCTTCGCCAGAGCGAGGGGAAGGGGATCTACGTCTACACCCACGGGGAGATGCTCCCCTGCCACGGCTACCCGGGGCTCAAGAAGTATCCCCACTTTTACGGACACTACGGGACGGCCTGGCAGAACCAGGCGAAGGAGTTCCCCCTCTTCCCCGGTCCCATCGTCATGACCACCAACTGCATCCAGCGGCCCATGGAGAGCTACCAGGACCGCATCTTCACCCGGGGGCTCGTGGGCTGGCCGGGAGTCCGGCACATCCCCGACCTGGACTTCACCCCGGTGATCGCCAAGGCCCTCGAGATGCCGGGCTTTCCCGAGGACACGGACAAGGGGTCGGTGATGGTGGGCTTCGCCCGCAACACCGTGCTCTCCGTGGCGGACAAGGTGGTGGCGGCCGTCAAGGGGAAGGCCATCCGGCACTTCTTCCTGGTGGCCGGCTGCGACGGGGCCAAGCCGGGGCGCAACTACTACACGGAATTCGTGGAGAAGGTGCCCGCCGACTGCGTGGTCCTCACCCTGGCCTGCGGCAAGTTCCGGTTCTTCGACAAGGACCTGGGGGAGATCGGGGGGCTGCCGCGCCTCATGGACGTGGGACAGTGCAACGACGCCTACTCCGCCATCCGGATCGCGGGGGCCCTGGCCGACGCCTTCGGCTGCTCGGTGAACGATCTCCCGCTCTCCCTGGTACTCTCCTGGTACGAGCAGAAGGCGGTGGCCATCCTCCTCACGCTCCTCTACCTCGGGATCAAGGACATCCGGCTGGGGCCGACCCTGCCGGCCTTCCTCTCCCCGGGCGTCCTGGACGTGTTGGTGCAGCGGTTCGGCATCCGGCCCATCACCACGCCCGAGGACGACCTCCGGGCCATCCTGGGATGAGGCCCGCGGCGGTGGGGCGGCGGCCATGAAGTGCCCGGGACAGGACAGCCGGTACTGGAAGGGCGACGCCATCTTCGAGGTGGCGTGCCCGAAGTGCGGGACCCAGGTGGAGTTCTTCAAGGACGACGCCACCCGCCGGTGCCCGGGGTGCGGCCACCGCATGGCCAACCCGGGCATGGACTTCGGCTGCGCCGCCTACTGCCCCTACGCGGAGCAGTGCCTCGGCGCCCTGGCGCCGGCCGTCCGGGAGCGCCGCGGGGCCTTTCGGGACCGGCTCTCCCGGGCGGCCAAGCAGGCCCTCGGGACGGATTTCGGCCGGATCGGGCACCTTTCCCGGGCGGCGCGCCATGCCGAGACCCTGGCCCGGGCCGAGGGGGCCGACACCGGGGCGGTGCTGGCCGCCGCCCACCTCGCCGTTCTGGGACTTGCCCCGGCCGACGCCTCGGCCTTTCTCCGGGAGCTCGGGGCGGAGGAGGCGCTGGCCGGGGCCGCGGCGGGCATCCTCGCGGAGTTGGGCACCGGTTCCCCGGCCGGCCTCGAGGCCCGGGTGGTGCACGACGCCGAGATCCTGGCCGCCCTGGAGGCTGCGGGCCGAAGGGGCGGCCGGCCGCCGGCGGCGGAGCTTTTGACCCCGTCCGGCCGGGCCGCGGCCGCCGAGCTGACCGAAACGATACCGGGCGAGGCCCCCGGCAAGGAGACACCATGACCAAGATAAAACGCCAGATCATCGAGATCGACGAGGAGCTGTGCAACGGGTGCGGGGAGTGCGTCCCCAACTGCGCCGAGGGCTCGCTCCGCATCGTGGACGGCAAGGCCCGGCTCGTGGCCGAGAATCTCTGCGACGGCCTCGGGGCCTGCCTCGGCCATTGTCCCACCGGGGCGCTCCGCATCGTGGAACGCGAGGCGGACCCCTTCGACGAGGCCGCCGTGGAGGCCATGCTGGCGGCCCCGGGCGGGGCGGCGGGCCCCGCCTCCGAACCGGCGGCGTCGCTGCCCTGCGGGTGCCCCTCGGCCCAGGTCCAGGACTTCGGCGCGGCCGGGGCCTGCCAGGCCGCCAACCGGCCGGTGCGCCTCGATGCGCCCCGGGCCTCCGCGCTCACCCACTGGCCGGTCCAGATCCGGCTGGTGCCGCCCACCGCCCCGTTCCTCAAGGACGCCGACCTGCTGGTTACGGCCGACTGCGTGCCGGCGGCCCACCCGGACTTCCACGGGACGCTGCTCCCCGGGAAGGTGGTGCTGCTCGGGTGTCCCAAGTTCGACGACGCGGCGGCCTACGTGGCGCGGTTCACGGAGATCTTCCGCACGGCCCCGGTCCGGTCGGTCACCGTGGCCCGCATGGAGGTGCCGTGCTGCGGGGGACTGCCGGCCATCGTCCGCAAGGCCGTGGAGGCCGCCGGCCGCCCGATCCCGGTGCGCGAAGTGGTGATCGGCACCCGGGGCGAGGTGCTCCGGGCCGAATGACGCCCCCGGCCCACGGGGGACAGGAAAAGGAGGAGGTCATCATGAAGAAGGGAAGACGGATGCTCTGGATCGCTTCGGCCGCCGCGGCGGTGCTCGCCCTCGCCGCGGGGACGGCCATGGCTCGGCCCTCGCCCTGCGAGGACTGCCACAAGAAGATCTCGCCCAAGATGGTGGAGGACTTCAACCGGGGGAAGATGTCCCGGGTGCTGACCTGCAAGAGCTGCCACGGGACCGCCCACACCAGCGAGAAGGACGTGGCCAAGGCCCAGCTGCCCACCATCGCCACCTGCAAGCGTTGCCACAAGAAGCAGGCCGAGCAGTACCTTTCGGGCAAGCACGCCCTGGGCCTCGTCGCGGTCCAGGCCATGCCCCGGACCCACATGCAGCCGAAGGCCTTCGTGGAGGGGCAGAAGGGCTGCGGCGGCTGCCACACCCTGGGGCTCACCGGGCCCGAGCAGCGGGAGACCGAAGGCCGAAGGTACTACAAGTACGGCATGGATTGCCAGAACTGCCACACCCGCCACGCCTTTTCCAAGGCCGAGGCCCTTGAGCCCGAGGCCTGCCAGACCTGCCACATGGGCTTCGACCACGCGCAGTGGGAGATGTGGTCCGGTTCGAAGCACGGCGTCACCTACCTCATGAACCGCGCCATCGCTCCCGACCGGCGCGACCGCGCCCCCAAGTGCCAGACCTGCCACATGCCCGGCGGTGACCACCGGGTCTTCTCGGCGTGGGGCTTCCTGGCGGTGCGGCTGCCGGAGGACGACGCGGAGTGGATGGGCTACCGGGCCACCATCCTGAAGGGGCTCGGCGTCCTCGACCCGGAGGGCAACCCCACGGCCCGGCTCGACATCGTGAAGGCGGGCAAGGTGGCCCGGCTCACCAAGGCGGCCTTCGACGAGGAGCGCGCCCGGTTCGTCAAGGTGTGCGAAAAGTGCCACTCCCCCAACTTCGTCCGCGAGAACTTCAAGAACGCGGACCTCATGGTGAAGGAGGCGGACAAGATGCTGGCCGAGGCCATCGAGATTGTGGCCGGGCTCTACAAGGACGGCGTCATCGAGCGCCGGGAGGGCGCCCCCGCCTACCCGGATCTCCTCACCTTCTACGACGTGAACACCAAGATCGAGGAGGTCCTCTACGAGATGTTCATGGACCACCGGATGAAGGCCTTCCAGGCGGGCTTCCACATGAACCCCGACTACGCCACCTGGTACGGGTTCGCCAAGATGAAGAAGGACCTCGTGGAGATCCGGGAACTGGCGGCGAAGATGCGCCGCGAGCACGCCGCCACGCCCTAGCGGCGGGGCCCGGAAAGACCACCCGGGTTCCCGTCGGGGGACGGCCCGCCGCGGCGGGCCGTCCCCTTTTTCGTCGGGCGGCGCGTCAGTCGTCGCAGCGGCAGAGCTCGTTCACCTGGCGGTGGAGGGCCTTGGCCTTTCGCTCGTCCAGGGAGAGGGTGGCCATGAGGTCTGTGACGCCGAGCTCCATGAGGTCCCGCAGGAGGATGATCCGGCGCTGGACGAGCCGGTCCACGAGGCCGCGCTGGATCCCGGAGACGATGGTCACCGGGTAGAGGCGCTTGGCCTCGATCATGCGTTCGAGGCTCCCGTTCCGGGGGTGGCGCCACCCCATGATCTTGAGCCCCGCGCACTCGGCGTAGCGGACCGCGTCCCCGGTGCACCGGGTGTTGGTCACCAGCCACCCGGAGAAGGCCCGCCCCGGGTGACGGGCGGCGAGGACGGGTTCGAGGTCCCGCATCCGGGAGTGGACGTAGAGGGCCACCTTGACGTCCGAGGTACGGGCCGCGGTGTTGTGGTACTTGCACTCCATGGCGTAGACGCGGGTCTCGTCCACCGCCACCACGTCCACCTCGTGGGTGACGCACCGGCCCTCCACGAGGGCCCCCACCTCCACGCTGTAGCCGTAGTTGCGGAATATCTCGCCCACGTAGCGCTCGAAGGGATACCCCGTGGGCCCCAGGCGAAAGAGGGCACGCTTCAAGGAATAGCGGAGCCCGGAGGCGTGGTGGAGCCGGTTGAGGTGTCGGCGGGCGAGGCGATAGATCCGCTTGGTGCTGGTCTCGGGGGGGACCTCGCGAAGGACGCGCCGGACGATCTCGTCGGCGGTGGCCGGGTCCGCGCCCGAGCGGAGGAGCGAGGCGCGGAGCTTTTCGGCGTCGAAGGCCTCGACGTCGCCGGTGGATTTCTGGACCGTGACGGGCTTCATGGCGGCGGGTGCCGATGGACGCCCCCGGCGGCTCCACCGGGGACGTCCGCGCCGGCGGGAAGAGGCCCCGGCGGCGCCGTCGGGTTTCCCGGGACGGTATTTACCAGATGCGCCGGGCCGGCGCCAGCCGCTCCTTCCGGCCGGCGGGGCCCTCAGGCCTTGGGCGGGGTGTTGTAGAGGAGCCAGTAGAGACCCAGGACGCGGCAGACCTCCACGAAGCGCTGGAAGTCCACGGGTTTCACGATGTAGCTGTTGGCACCGAGGCGGTAGCTCTCTTCCAGGTCCCGGTCCAGGGCCGAGGTGGTGAGCACCACCACCGGGATCAGGGCCGTCCGGGGGTCGGCCCGGAGGCGGCGCAGCACCTCGAGCCCGTGCACCTTGGGAAGGTTGAGGTCGAGGAGGACGACCTTCGGAAGCGGGCCCGCCGCGTCCCCGTCGCCCAGGAGGCGGTCCAGGGCCTCCTGCCCGTCGCGGACCACGTGGACCCGGTTGGCGAGCCGGTACTTGCGGAAGGCGTGGAGGGTGAGTTCCACGTCGTCCGGGTTGTCTTCCACGAGGAGGATCTCGGGGGCGGATTCAGGCATCGGTTCGTTCTCCCAGTGTGAAGTAGAAGGCGGCGCCCCGGCCGGGCTCGGACCGGGCCCAGACGCGGCCGCCGTGCCGGGCGACGATCCGGTGGACGATGGCGAGGCCGAGGCCCGATCCCTCGAAGTCTTCCGGCCGGTGAAGGCGCTGGAAGGCCTGGAAGAGCATGCCGGCGTGGCGCATGTCGAAGCCCACGCCGTCGTCCGTCACCCTGTAGGCGCCCCGGCCCGGGGGAAGGGGCCCGCCCGGGGGCGGCGGAGGCGAGGGGTCGAAGCCCACCGCCACGTGGGCCGGGTCCCGCCCCCGCGAGAACTTGAGGGCATTGCCGAGGAGGTTGGCGAGGACCTGGCGGAGGAGGTCGGGGTCCCCTTGGGCGGGGGGGAGCTCCCCCAGGGAGAATTCCACCCGCCGGCCTTCCCGCTCGGAGCCGAGTTCTTCCCAGACCCGGCGGGCGAGGGCCCCCATGTCCACCGTGCGGGCCTTCGGGACGGGCCCCCGGGAGAGGCGGGAGAGCTCCAGCAGGTCGTCGATGAGCCGTCCCATGCGGCGGGCCCCGTCCCGGATGCGGGCGAGGTGGCGCCGAGCCTCCGCCGGAAGGGCCTCGGCGTAGTCTTCCTCGAGGATCCGGGAGAAGCCGTCCATGGACCGGAGCGGGGCCCGAAGGTCGTGGGAGACCGAGTAGGTGAAGGCCTCCAGCTCTCGGTTGGCCGCCTCGAGTTCGGCGGTCCGCTCGGCCACGCGCCGCTCCAGTTCCCCGGCGAGGCGGCGGAGTTCCTCCTCGGCCCGCTTCCGCTCGGTGATGTCCACGAAGGCGGCCTGGATGGCGGGGCGCCCGTTGAACTCGATGCGGCTCGAGGAGACCTCCACCCATCGCACCGTGCCGTCCCGGCGGATGCCGCGGAACTCGTATTTGGGCGGGACGTCCTCGCCCGAAAGACGGGCCCGGACACGGCGCAGGACCTCGTCGCGGTCCTCGGGGTGGATCAGGGCCACGGCCTCCTCCGCAGTGAGGGAGAGGAGCTCCTCCACCGAGTAGCCGGCGATACGGGCATAGGCGGGGTTGACGAAGACGATTCGGAGGTCCTGCACCACGATGAGGCCCTGGAGGGACTGCTCCACCATGGTCCGATACCGGGCCTCCGACTCGCGAAGGGCCTGCTCGGCCCGGTTTCGCTCCGCCTCCCGGCGCAGGTTCTCGATGCCCAGGGAGACCGCCGCCGCCATGTCTTCCAGGATGGAGACGATCTCGGCCTGGAAGCGGCCCGTGCGGCCGGTATAGAGAGCCAGGACACCGGCGGGGGCCCCCTGCACCCTGAGCGGAAAGGCCGCCAAGGCCCGGAGCCCCAGGGCGACGGCGCGGTCGCGCCACGGCGCCGGCCCCGGATGCGTCCGGAGGTCGTGCACCACCACCACCCGGTCCTGTGCCAGGGCGTCGGCCAGGGGCTCGCCCGGGGCGGGGGCGGCGCCGTCCGGGTGGAGCTCGGGAAGGTGGGCGGCCGCCGGCCCCGCCGCGGCCTCGGTACGTAGTACGCCGCCCCGGGGGTCCGAGAGGGCGATCCAGGCCAGGACGCAGCGGCCCTCCAGGGTGAGGAGGCGGCAGACCTGGCGGCAGAGTTCCCCCCGGTCGGCGCAGGTGGCCGCGGCCCGGTTGACCTCTCCCAGGAGGGCCAACACCCGGTTCTGATCCTGGAGGCGGGTCACGGTGCCCCGGAGCTCCGCCACCGCGGCCTCGAGGTTGGCGCGGCGGCGCTGGAGCTCCGTCACCTCCGCCCGGGGGCCCGGCATATCCTCTGCTGCTTCCGGGCCGGTCCTTTGTGGCGCCTTGTGCTTGGCCATCGTCTCGTCTCCTCGGGCGGCGGGGCCCCGTGCCCCTCGTCTCTCCTCATCTACTCATTCATACCGGGCGGGGCCTGTCAAGGAGGGGCGCCTCCTCCCCGGCGCCCGCGAAGTCTCGACGTCCGTTCCGGGTTTGACTCCGGGGCGGCCCGCCCCTATCATCGACCCGTGCGCCCGCCCATCCGGCCCGGCCCGGCGGGCGCCACCCGGCCATGATCCTCGTCGACGTCCCCGCCGAACGCACCACCGCCGCCACGGACCTCCTCCTGGCGGCCGTCACCCTCTGGGCCCTGGTCCGGGTCCGGGCGTTTCGCCGCCGCCATCCCTTCAAGTCGACCCTCTGGACATGGGTCTTCGCCTTGTCCGGTGCCGCCGCCCTGGCGGGGGCCTTGGTCCACGGCGTCGTGCTCCCCGGGGTGGTGTCGGCCTGGCTGTGGCGGGGCATCTACCTCTGCCTGGGCGTGGCGGTGGGGCTCTTCGGCGCCGGGGCGGCGCTCGACCTCCGGGGGGAACGGGCGGGGCGGATCGGGGCCGCGGCCGCCGCGGCGGCGGGCGGGGTCTCGCTCGCGCTCACCGAGGCGGCGGGCGGCGACTTCTCGGCCTTTCTCGCCTTCGAGGCGGCGGTCATGGCCTTCGTCCTGGCCGCCTACACGTGGTTGTGGCTGCGGCGGCGGTTGCCGGGGGCCGGGGCGGTGGCGGCGGCCGTGGTCCTCAGCGGGGCGGCGGCGGTGGTCCAGGCGGGCGGCGCCGAGCTGACCCTGGCCTGGACCTTCGATCACAACGGGCTCTACCACCTGGTGCAGGCCGCCGCGGTGGTGGTTCTCGCCGGGGGGCTCCGGGCCGGCCTTTCGGCCGCCCCCGGGCACCCGGCGGCGCGGGTTTAAGCGCGGCCGCCCGGATGCCGATCAGAGAGGCATATGGAGTGGGTTTCCTCGACACCCGGCGCCGGGCTTTGCGCCCCGGGCGCCGTCTTCCGGGCCGGAACCGGCCGGCCGGCGGCCCCGCCCGGATCCTCCCCGCGTCCCGGATCCTCGGGCCGTGGTCCCGCCGCGGCGGGCCCTTCCGCCGCTGTGCCCTCGCGGATCTGAACCCCGGGACAACATCCACCAGGAGGTTGCCATGACGTCGTCCATCTTTTTGAGCGTGGTCCCCGGCCACCCGGTGCTGTCGATCCTCATATGGGTCGTGGTGGGCATCGTGGCCCTGTACTTCGCCCGGAGTTACGCCCACCAGGCCATCCGCTCCGTCTTCCGCGTGGTTCGAAACGCCATGCGGGTGGCGGCCCGGTCGGTCTTGATCGCCGAGCGGAACGTGGTGGAGCGGAACCGCGAGGTGCTGCTTGCCGCCGGGCTCGAGAACGTGGAACGGTTCGTGGAGCGGGAGTTCCACCGGGTGGACGCGGTGGTGGAGCGCGATCTCCAGGGCTACCCGGCACTCCACCGGAAGCTGTCGGAGCAGATCGCCAAGATCGACGAGGACTACCGCGAGAGCACCGACGCGCCGCCGCTGCCCCCCACCTGGGTGAACGCCGTGGAGGCCGTGGCCAAGATCCCCGACCCGGGCAACAACATGGTGGCCTCCATGCTGGGGGACATCCACAAGACCCTGGTCAAGCAGCAGAAGCAGGCGCTGGCCGAGTACCGGGAGGCCACCAAGAAGCGCCACGCCCTCCTCAACAAGATGATGCCCTACTGGCGCCGGATGTCGCAGACCCTCGAGGACGTCGGAAAGAGCATCTCCGGCCTCCAGGAGCGGGCCAAGGCCATCGACGCCCGGATGCAGGAGTACGAGGAGATCCAGCGGGGCACCGACCGGGCCATCCGGATGCTGTCCTCCTCCGCCATGACCCAGTTCTTCATCTCGGGCTTCGTGCTGCTCATCGCCATCGGCGGCGCGGTGATCAACTTCAACCTCATCGCCCTGCCCATGTCCGAGATGGTGGGGGGCGGCAGCTACATCGGCGGCTTCCGCACCGCCGACGTGGCGGCCATGGTCATCATCCTGGTGGAGACGGCCATGGGGCTCTACCTCATGGAATCGCTCCGTATCACCCGGCTCTTCCCGGTGATCGGGAGCCTCGACGACAAGCTCCGGGTGCGGATGATCTGGATCAGCCTCTCCATCCTGGTGATCCTGGCCGGGGTGGAGTCGTCCCTGGCCTTCATGCGCGACATGATCGCCGCGGACATCCATGCCCTGCGCGCCTCGCTGGGCAGCGGCGAGGAGGTGGCCGCCTCGCCGAGCAAGATCCCCATGATCGGCCAGATGGTCATGGGTTTCATCTTTCCCTTCGCCCTGACCTTCGTGGCCATCCCCCTGGAGTCCTTCGTCCACTCGGGTCGGACGGTGATGGGGTCGGCCCTGGCGGCCTTTCTCCGGTTCGTGGCCTTCGGGCTCCGTTTCGTCGGGAACGTGGCCTACTACACCGGCGCCGCCCTGGTGGCCATCTACGATCTCCTGATCTTCCCGCCGCTCTGGATCGAGAACTACGTCCAGTCGCGGGGCGCCGAGGCCGCCAAGTCCGGCGGCCGGCCGGCGGCCCGCAAGGCGGCGAAGATCGCCGTGGAGGAGGTGAGCACGAAATGAAGACCTGCAAGAGACTCGTCCTGTTCCTGGCGGCGGCCGTGTGCCTCTGGCTCCCGCTTGCCGGGTGCGCCGACACCACCAGCCATTCCACGGGGGTCTACATGCTGCTGGACACCTCGGGGACCTACGCCCGGGAGCTTCGGAAGGCCCAGGCCATCCTGAACTACCTGCTCGGGACCCTCCAGCCCGGCGACTCCCTGGCCGTGGCCCGGATCGACAGCGGCAGCTTCAGCGAGAAGGACATCGTGGCCAAGGTGACCTTCGACCGGCGGCCCTCCGCCTCCAATGCCCAGAAGCGGGCCTTCGCCCAGAAGGTGGACGACTTCGTGAAAAGCGTGAGGGGCTCGGCCCACACCGACATCACCGGCGGTCTCCTCCAGGCCGTGGAATGGCTGAACGAGACCGGCGCGGGGCGGAAGTACATCCTGATCTACTCCGACCTCGAGGAGGACCTCGTCAAGGGCCAGGTCCGGGACATCCCCCTCCAGCTCAAGGGCTTCCGCGTGGTGGCCCTCAACGTCACCAAGCTCCGCACCGACAACATCGATCCGCGCCGCTACCTCAACCGCCTGGACTACTGGCGCGAGCGGGTGGAGAAGGGCGGCGGGGAGTTCCGGGTCATCAACGACCTCGAGCGGCTGGAGAAGATCCTGGCCGACTGACGCCGCCTGTGCCGGCGACGCAGGGGACCGGGCCGCCGCGGCCCGGTCCCTTTTGTGTGCCCCCGGCGTCGGTTGTGCCGAGAAGGAATTTGTTTTATTTTAAAATTATTAAACCTTTCATGGAGAGAGATACTTCCCCCTCGGTATGCCATCTGGAGATCGATGGTTTTCTTGCGTAGAGGCCTCGAATGGAAGGCGTGACACCTTCGGCCTATTGCCGCCCCCTGCCCTCTGTGGAGCCGAAGGCGTCGATGGCGGAGCCGGAAAAAGCGCGACGAACTGTTTGAGCCCCGCGAAGCGGGGCGAGTTCTCGTCGCGCCCGGCTCCGCCGAGACGCCGAGGGGACCCCGTTCCGCCCCGCCTTGGCGGGGGGACGGGGCTCCACAGTGGGCTGCCTTTTCTTTTGGTTACTTTTCTTTGGGCACGCAAAGAAAAGTAACGCCCGCCGCAGGCGGCGACGGTTCCATGCCTCAGCAAAGTTGTCGAGTCTGGATTCGTTGTGCGGGTTCGGGGTTGGAAGAGGGCCAAGCTCAATAGTTTACATGTCCCGCGGCGTTAGGGGTATCGGGCAATGAATTCCGCCGCCCACAAAAAATTGATCCATAACTATCTCAACTGGGAGGATGTTGAGAAAAGGCTTGATAGTTACGAGTTCATAAAAGCGGTATATCCCATTAAAGACCTTCTCTGTTGTTCTGAAACGGCTCCATATTACTGTCATTATCTCGCATGGCGCCTCGGAACATGGAAGAGAGATGAATTTTTTGAGTTTTTTAACGATTTGCTTAAGATTGGTGTCAAGCTGGAAGGCTGGGAAAATAATAAGAATTTACTCAAGAGCTGCGATTATGATGTTTTTTGGGGGCTCTTATGGCAGTTACAGGTAGCCAAATTTTTTTGCGACCAAGGGCATACAGTGACGTGGATGAACTCTCCTGCCCCTGACTTGAGAGTTACGGCCGGAGAGTCTTATTTTTTTGTCGAGTGTTATACTTATAGAAAATCTTTTAGAATACTTTCTTTTATAGAAGAATTGTTTTTAAAGATAGACCCAAGAATAAGAGTTGATTATAGGGCTTGCACAAAATTATCTATTCCAGATGACAAGAATGGTCTCAATAGATTCTTGGATGAGTTGTTTCGTCCATATATTAAGCCTGAGTTCTTGAGAGAGAAAATAAGGGAGTCAAAAACTTGTCAGCCAGTAGAATTACCTGTCCCTGATGCAGCTTTTCATCTCTATGTTGAGGGAGATGACCCATCTAAATATGTTCCAAGTTGTAACGCAACTGGAGGACCTGATTTATATTTAAAAAACGTTCTTCATGAACTCATTAAAAACAAGCAAAATTCGAACAAGCTCAGCAAGCATCATCCAAACATTTTGGCGGTCAACTGTATACTTCAGCATGACCTTGAATGGGTTTTTGATGAACACCAAGCAGTTGGAGAACAACCATCTATCGATCTGGGGAAAAATCTGGACGGAGTCCTCGTGTTCAGGTGTGGGATAAATGAGTTGCCATCGCCACGGAATTGTCTTTTGAGGAGGATTGGGCCCGCCTTGGAAGCTGTAAGAGGCCATGTAGATTTTTGAGAGGTTTGATGCACTCTCCGTGAAATGGTTGAGGTGGTCTCCATTTCCTGAACGGGGGAATGTCTCTCAGAGAAATTCCCGGTCCGCAGGCTACCGATATTTGCGCTGGGTCGGTGCATTTCCATTCCCGGGGAGATAGGCAGAGTCGTGCCGTCGGCTGTGGTGCACCGGCGGCGGTGGGTCTGGACGGTCGGTTCCGTGCGAAGAGGCCGGGCTTGGCGGGAGGACCATTGCCGACAAGACACTGAGGGCGCCGCCGTGTCGATCTCCGTCGTCATCCCCATGCTCGAGACCCGGCCCGGGCTGGTGGAACGGGCCGTGGCCAGCGCCGCGGCGCCGGGTGTGGAGGTGCTGGTGGTGGACGGGGGCAGCGGCCGCGCCGCCGTGGAGGCGGCGGCGCGGGCCGGGGCCCGGGTGCTGGAGTCCCCCCCGGGGCGCGCCCGCCAGATGAACGCCGGGGCCGCGGCCGCCGGCGGCGACGTCCTGCTCTTCCTCCACGCCGACACCCGCCTGCCGCCGGGCTACCCCGACCAGGTGCGCCGGGTGCTGGCCGCGCCCGGGGTGGCGGCCGGGGCCTTTCCGCTCCGGATCGACGGGGGCCGGCGGGGCTACCGGCTCATCGAGCGGCTGGTGGACTGGCGCTCCCGCCGGCTCGAGACTCCCTACGGGGACCAGGCCCTCTTCCTTCGCCGGGAGGTCTTCGCGGCCGCGGGCGGATTCCCGGACCTGCCGATCATGGAAGACTACGAGATGGTGCGGCGGCTGCGGCGGATGGGCCGCATCGGCCTTGCGGACGACCCGGTGGTGACCTCCGCCCGCCGGTGGGAGCGGCTGGGCCTCTGGCGGACCACCCTGTGGAACCGGGCGCTGGTCCTGGCCTACCGGGCCGGGGTCGCCCCGGAGCGGCTGGCGCGGCTCTACGGGACGGCGGGGCGGACGGACGGGGCCTAGCCGAGCTCGCGGGACCGCCGGGCCGCGGCCTGCACGCAGTCCATGAGGAGCCCCTTGAAGCCCCCTCGCTCCAGGACGTGGAGGCCGGCGATGGTGGTGCCGCCCGGGCTCGTCACCATGGCGGTGAGCTCGCCTGTCCCCTTGCCCGTCTCGCGGCAGAGGCGCACCGCGCCCTCCAGGGTCTGGAGGACGAGTTCCTCCGCCACGGGGCGGGGGAGCCCCTCGCGGACCCCGGCGTTCACCAGGCCCTCCACGAAGGCGAAGACGTAGGCCGGGCCGCTCCCGCTGAGGCCGGTCACGGCGTCCATGAGGCGTTCTTCCACCACCACCGTGGTCCCCACGGCCCCGAGGACGGCCCGGGCGGTGTCCAGGTCGCCGGGACGCGCCGCCGAGCCCGCGCACAGGGCCGCCGCGCCCTTCTGGACCAGGGCGGGGGTGTTGGGCATGACCCGGACCACCCGGGTGCCCGGGGGGAGGGCGGCCTCGAGGGCGGCCAGCCGCACCCCGGCGGCGATGGAGATCACCAGGTGGCGGTCGGTGACGGCCGGGGCGATCTCGGCGAGGACCGGGGCGATCACCTGGGGCTTCACCGCGAGCACCGCCACGTCGGCCCCGGCCAGGACCTCGGCGTTGGAGGCGGCCGCGGTGACCCCGTAGGCGGCGCGGAGGTGGGTGCTCCGCTCCGGCGAGGGGTCGAAGACGAGGATGCGCCCGGGCGCCGCGGCGCCGCTTGCGAGAAGGCCCTTCACCAGGGCCTCGGCCATCATGCCGCCGCCGATGAAGCCGATGTGGAGGTCGAGTGGGGCTGCCGTCATGGGGTCGCTCCCTCGGCCGGATTGCCCGCCCCCGGGGGGGCGGCGGGCGCGGCCGTCACGGCTGGATTTCTAGCCCCCGGCCCCAGGGGTTGTCAACCGCGGCCCCGGACCGGGCGGTCCGACGGGGGGCGACCGGGCGCTCTTGCCCGTTGTCAGGGGCTTTTGAAGATGTTAGGGTCGAAACCATGGAATTCGAACTCAAGTGGGTGGCCTGGGAGATCACCCGACGGTGCAACCTCCACTGCGTCCACTGCCGCTCGTCCTCCGAGCTGGAGGTGGCGGGCCACCCGGATTTTCCCACCGAGGAGGCCTACCGGGTCCTCGACGACATCGCCACCTTCGCCAAGCCGGTCATCGTCCTCTCGGGCGGCGAGCCGTTGCTCCGGGCCGACGTCTTCGACATCGCCGCCTACGGGACGGAGAAGGGGTTCCGCATGTGCCTGGCCACCAACGGGACCCTGGTGACCCCGGAGACCTGCGAGCGCATGAAGGCGGCGGGCATTCGGATGGTCTCCCTCAGCCTCGACGGGGCCGACGCCGGGGTCCACGACGATTTCCGCCAGCAGCCCGGGGCCTTCGACGGCACCCTGAACGCCGCCCGGCTCTTCCGGGAGCACGGCATCCCCTTCCTCGTCAACTCCTCCTTCACCAAGCGCAACCAGGACCAGATCCCCAAGGTGTACCGGCTCGCCAAGGAGCTCGGGGCCACCGCCTGGTACATGTTCATGATCGTCCCCACGGGCCGGGGCGAGGACATCCTCGAGGAGCTCATCTCCCCGGAGGACTACGAGGAGATCCTCAACTGGCACTACGAGATGGAAAGGGGCGAGGACGAGCTCCTGGTCCGGCCCACCTGCGCGCCGCACTACTACCGGGTGCGTCTCCAGCGGGCCAAGGAGGCCGGAGAGCGGGTCCGGCACCGGACCCTCAAGTTCTCCACGGGCGGGGCCAAGGGGTGCCTGGCCGGCCAGCTCATCGCCCTCATCGACGTGGACGGCAACGTCCTTCCCTGCAGCTACTTCCCCAAGGCGGCCGGCAACATCCGGAAGCAGTCCCTCCGGGAGATCTGGAATGAGAGCCCCCTCTTCAAGGAGCTTCGCGACTTCTCGAAGTACAAGGGGCGCTGCGGTTCGTGCGAGTACGTGGCGGTGTGCGGCGGATGCCGGGCCCGGGCCTACGCGGTGACCGGCGACTACCTCGATGAGGAGCCCTTCTGCGGCTACGTCCCCCGCCGGCTCAGGGCCGGGGAGGGGGCCTCGAAGCCGGGCGGCTGACCCCGCTCCGCCCCCGCCGTTTCCGACATCTGGACGAGAGGAGCGCAGCCCGATGAACGACACCTTCCTTCGGGCCTGCCGGGGGGAGCCGACGCCCTTCACCCCGGTCTGGCTCATGCGCCAGGCGGGGCGGTATCTCCCCGCCTACCAGGCCGTCCGGGGGACCACCGATTTTCTCACCCTGTGCAAGACCCCCGAGCTGGCCGTGGAGGTCACCCTCCAGCCGGTGGACATCCTCGGGGTGGACGCGGCCATCCTGTTCTCGGACATCCTGATCCCCCTCGAGCCCATGGGGGTCGGGCTCGCCTTTCACGAGGGGCGGGGGCCGGTGCTCGATCCCCCCGTCCGGACCGAGGATCAGGTCCGCTCCCTCCGGGGCATCGACCCGGAACGGGACGTGCCCTTCGTGCTGGAGACCATCCGGCGGCTGCGGCGGGAGCTGGCCGGCCGGGTGCCCCTCATCGGTTTCTCCGGGGCGCCCTTCACCCTGGCCACCTACCTGGTGGAGGGGGGCACCTCCCGGGGCTTTCTCCACACCAAGCGGATGATGTTCGAGGCACCGGAGGTCTTCGAGGAGCTCATGCGCCGCATCACCGACGTCACCGTGGCCTACCTCCGGGCCCAGGCGGCGGCGGGGGCGCAGGCCATCCAGGTCTTCGACACCTGGGCGGGGATCCTCTCCCCCGGGGACTACCGCGCCCACGCCCTGCCCCACGCCCGCCGGGTCATGGAGGCCCTGGCCGATACCGGGGTCCCGCGCATCTACTTCGTCCACGACGGCGGCCATCTCCTCGAGGACATCCGGACGGCCGGCGCCGACGTGGTGGGGCTCGACTGGCGCACCGACATCTCCGCGGCGCTGCAGAGGCTGGGCGCCGACGCGGTGGTCCAGGGCAACCTCGACCCCTGCGCCCTGTTCCTTCCGGAGGACCGGCTCAGGGAGCGGGTCCGGGGCATCCTGGAAGAGGGCCGCCGGGCCCGGGGCCACGTCTTCAACCTGGGGCACGGGGTGCTCCCGGAGATCCCGCCCGAGAAGGCGAAGCTGGTGGTGGACCTGGTCCACGAGCTCTCCGCATGACCGGGGTGGTCCTCCTCAACATGGGCGGGCCGGACGGGCCGGAGGCGGTCCGGCCCTTTCTCTTCAACCTGTTCTCCGACCGGCGCATCATCCGCCTCGGTCCACCGTTCCTCCAGCGGCCCCTGGCGTGGTGGATCTCCCGCCGCCGGGCCCCGAAGAGCCGGGCCGCCTATCTGCGCATCGGCGGGGCGAGCCCCCTCGCCCGCATCACCGCCGCCCAGGCGGCGGCCCTGGAAAGGGCCTTGAACGCCGGCGGCGGGGCGCCCGTGACCTGCCGCGCGGGGATGCGGTACTGGCACCCGAGGACGCCGGACGTCCTCCGCGAGCTCGCGGCCGCCGGCGTGCGGCGGGTGCTGGGCCTGTCGCTCTATCCCCACTTCAGCGGGGCCACTTCCGGGACCTCCCTGGACGAGTTCTTCCGGGAGGCGCGGCGCCTCGGCCTCGAGGCCGCGGCGGTGGAGGCCTGGCCGGACGATCCCGGCTACATCGAGGCGCTCCTGGAGGTCCTCCGGGAGGGCCTGTCGCTCCTGGGCGGGGCGGAGGGGCGGCTCCCGGGCGATGCGGCCCTCCTCTACAGCGCCCACAGCCTGCCCCGGCGCATGGTGGAGCGGGGCGACCCCTACGTGGCGCACCTCGAGCGGACCATCCGGGCCCTCGAGGCCCGCTCCGGCATCCGGGGACACTTGGCCTACCAGAGCCGGAGCGGGCCCGTCCGGTGGTTGGAGCCCGCCACGGACGTGCGCCTCCTGGAGCTGGTGCGGGAGGGTGCCCGCCGCGTTCTGGTGCTGCCCATCAGCTTCGTCTCGGACCACATCGAGACCCTGTACGAGATCGACATGCTCTACGCGGACATGGTGACCGAGGCCGGGGGGCGGCTCTTCCGGACCCCGTCCCTCAACGACCGGCTGCGGTTCATCGAGGCCCTGGCGGGGATCGCCGGGCGGCGCCTGGAGGCGGAGGGATGGCGAGGGTCGTCGTAGTCGGCGGGGGGATGAGCGGGCTTTCCCTGGCGTGGTTCCTGCGGGAGCGGCGGCCCGGGTGGGAGGTCCAGGTCCTGGAGGCGGCGGATCGGCCCGGGGGCAAGGCCTGGACCCTCCGCGAGGACGGCTTCCTCTGCGAGGCCGGGGTGAACGGGGTCCTGGACAACAAGCCCTCCACCCTGGGGCTTGCCCGCCGGCTGGGGCTGGCGCCGCTGCCCGCCGACGCGGCGGCCAAGCGGCGCTTCGTGGTGCGGCGGGGGCGGCTCGTCCCGCTCCCCGAGTCGCCGGGTGCCTTCCTGACCTCGCCGCTCCTGTCCCCGGCCGGCCGCCTCCGGGTGCTGCTCGAACCCTTCGTGCCCCGGGGCGACATGGCCGCCGACGAGTCCCTGGCCGACTTCGCCCGCCGCCGGCTCGGGCGCGAGGCCTTCGAGCGGCTCATCGATCCCATGGCCACCGGGATCTACGCCGGGGACCCGGAGCGGCTCTCGCTCAAGGCCTGCTTTCCCCGCATCCACGAGCTCGAGCGCGACCACGGCAGCCTCATCCGGGCCATGATCCGCCTCAAGCGCGAGGCCCGGCGGGCCGGCCGGGCCGGCCCCGGCGCCGGGCCGGGCGGGACCCTCACCTCCTTCGCCGGTGGCATGGGGGAGTTGGCCGCCCGGGTGGCCGAGGCCCTCGGGCCGGAGGTCGTCCGCACCGGCCGGCCGGTGGCGGCGGTGTCGCCCTCCGCGGCGGGCTGGGAGGTGGCGGCCGGCGAGGAGGTCATCCCGGCGGACCACGTGGTGCTCGCCTGCCCGGCCGAAGCGGCGGCCCGTGTGGTGCGCCGGTCGGTGCCGGAGCTGGCCGCGCTGGCCGACCAGGTCCCCTATCCCCCGGTCTCGGTGGTCTGCCTCGGCTACCGGGCCGCGGAGTTGCCGCGGCCCCTGGACGGCTTCGGGTTCCTCGCCCCGGGCCCGGAGGGGCGGCGCATCCTGGGCAGCCTCTGGGATTCCGCCATATTCCCCGGCCGGGCCCCGGAGGGGCACGCGCTCCTGCGGGTCCTGGTGGGCGGCGCCCGGGACCCGGAGCGGGCCCTCCTCCCCGATGGCCCCCTGGTGGACGTGGTCCGGGCGGAACTCCGCGAGCTCATGGGGATCACGGCGCTTCCCGTCTTCGAGAAGGTGATCCGCTGGCGCCGGGCCATCCCGCAGTACGAGGTGGGACACCTGGCCCTGGTGCGCCGGCTGGAGGAGATCCTCGCCCGCCACCCCGGGCTCTACGTCCGGTGCAACTGGGTCGGCGGCGTCAGCCTGAACGACTGCGTGGCCAACGCCGAAGTCCTGGCGGACCGGATCGCCGGGGCTCCCGGGCGGGGGGAGGGGGCGTGAGGGGCCGGTACCGGTCCATGTCGGCGCTGTCCGAGGTGCTCCGGCACTCGCTCGGCGCCGAGCGGGCGTGGCGGGAGCGGCTCCAGCGGGGGCGCGTGTGGGAGGTCTGGGAGGCGGCCGTGGGCCCCGGGGTCGCGGCCCACGCCTGGCCCGAGGGGTTCCGGGAGCGGGATGTCCTCGTGGTGGTGGTCTCGGACTCGGTCTGGATGCAGCAGCTCCACCTCCAGCGCCTCCTCGTCCTCCAGCGGCTCAACGCGCACCTCGAGGAGGCCCCCATCCGGGAGATCCGGTTCCGGCTCGGGGACGTGGAGGGGGAACGGCGCAAGTGGACGCGCCGGGCCGGCACGGCCGCCCGTCGGCCGGCGGCGTTGCCGCCGCCTTCGCGCGAGGATCTCGAGGCGGCGGAGCGGCTGGTGGCGGAGCTCCCCGACGGGGACCTGCGCCGGGCCTTCCGGGAGCTCTTCCTTCTGGACCGGCGGGCGCACCGGGCCGGCCGGGAGGGCGAGGAGGGCGGGGCCTGAAGGGCTCAGCCGGGGTCGTTCTCCGGGGGGGAGAGGACGAGCGGCGGCAGCACCGCCAGTTCCACGCCGGCGTCCCGGCAGGCTTCCACCAGGAGCAGCCGGGCCGGGGCCCCGGGCCCGGGATGGACCCACCGGAGGCGCTTGGGCTCGATGCGGGCCCCCCGCAGGGCGGTCAGGAGGTCCACCGCCCGCTCCGCCGCGTAGACCAGGGTGAGGCGCCCGCCGGGCCGGAGCAGGCGCCGGGCCGCGGCCACCAGGCCCCCGAGATCCACCCGTATCTCGTGGCGGGCCTGGGCCTCCTCGGGGTCGGGACACAGCCGCCCGGCCCCCGGCGGCCGGAAGGGGGGGTTGGCCACCACGTGGTCGAAGGTCCCGGCCGGGACCTCGGCGGGCAGGCCGGCCATGTCGGCCTCGACGACCGAGACGCGCCGGTCGAGGCCGTTTCTCCGGGCGTTCTCCCGGGCCAGGGCGGCCAGCCGGGGCTGGATCTCCACAGCGGTGACGGTGATCCGCGGGTGCCGCCGGGCCAGGACCAGGGCCACCACGCCGCAGCCGGTGCCGAGGTCGGCCACGCGGTCGCCGGGCCGGAGCCGGGCGAAGTCCGCGAGCAGCAGGGCGTCCAGGGAGAACCGGTAGCCCCGCCTCGGCTGGAGGAGCCGGAGGCCGTCGGCGGCCAGGTGGTCTTCGGTGAGCTCCCGCGCGTCCATCGTCTCTTCCGCCGCCATCATACCCCGCGGGCGGCCTTCCGGGGGAGGGGGCGGGCGGTTTGATCCCGCGGCCCCCCCGGGCTATATTCGCTGCGGCGCCCGGGCGAGGGCGCGGGGAGGTCACGATGCGGGCGGTCTGGCAGCGGGTCAGCGAGGCCGGGGTGAAGGTCGACGGCGAGGAGGTCGCCCGGATCGGCCGGGGGGCCCTGGTGCTCCTCGGGGTGGAACGGGGCGACGGGGAGGCGGACGCCCGGTACCTGGCGGAGAAGATCGTCTCCCTCCGGGCCTTCGAGGACGCGGAGGGGCGGATGAACCGCTCCGTGGCGGACATCGGCGGCGGCCTCCTCCTGGTCTCCCAGTTCACCCTGGCCGGCGACTGCCGGAAGGGGCGCCGGCCGTCGTTTGCCGGGGCGGCCCCGCCGGAGGAGGCGGAGCGGCTCTACCTCCGGGTGGCGGAGCTGGCCCGCGGGTTCGGGGTCCCCGTGGCCACGGGGCGGTTCCGGGCCCGGATGGCCGTCCGCCTCGTCAACGACGGGCCGGTGACGCTGCTCCTCGACAGCCGGAGGCGGTTCTAGCCGGCCGCGCGACCGAAGAAGGAGGCACGAGATGGCCATCGTGGACGACATCCGGGCCGCCATGAAGGCGGCCATGAAGGCGGGGGAGACGGAACGGCGGGACCACGCCCGCGTGGTGCTGGCCGAGTTCCAGCGACTGCCCACCAAGGAGGTGGACGACGCCCGGGCGGTGAAGATCCTCCGGGCCCTGGCGGCCTCCGAGCGGGAGATGCTCAAGGCCCGGGGCGAGGAGCGCTCCGGTTTCCTCGACTTCGTGGAGGAGTTTCTGCCCCGGATGATGGACGAGGCCGAGATCCGGGCCTGGATCGAGGCCAACGTCGACCTTTCGGCCTACCCCAACCGCCTCCAGGCCATGCGGCCCATCATGGAGGCCCTCTCGGGCCAGGCCGACGGCGCCCTGGTGAAGCGGGTCCTGTCCGGGATGTGACTCAGGCCCCGGCGGGGAAGCCCAGGCGCCGGTAGGCGTCGTAGACCACGATGCCCACCGCGGTGGCCAGGTTGAGGCTCCGGACCCGGCCCCAGATGGGAACGCGGAAGGTCCGCTCCCGGTGGGCCGAGAGCAGGTCGGCCGGAAGACCCGTGGCCTCCTTCCCGAAGACCAGGAAGGCACCGTCCGCCACCGGGGCCTCGGTGTAGGGCCGCCCGCCCCTGGCGGAGAAGAAGAGGTGGGGGCCCGGGGCGGTCACGCGGAAAAAGGCCGCCAGGCTCTCGTGTTCCCGGACCGCCACGTGGGGCCAGTAGTCGAGGCCCGCCCGCCGGAGGTGGCGGTCGTCGATCCGGAAGCCGAGGGGGTGGACCAGGTGGAGGACCGACCCCGTGGCGGCGCACAGCCGGGCGACGTTTCCGGTGTTGGGCGGGATCTCCGGTTCGACCAGGACGACGTTCAGGCGGGGGGCGGCGGGGTTCACGGCGCCGGCGTTCCGGTGCCGCTCCGGCGTCTTTGGCGCTCGCGGCAGGCCGGGCAGAGCCCCAGCACCTCCAGCTTGTGTCCCTGGACCCGGTAGCCGAAACGCTCCGCGAGCCGCCGCTCCACATCCTCGAGGGCCGGATCGGTGAATTCCTCGATGCGCCGGCACTGCGTGCACCGGAGGTGGCAGTGGTGGTCGTGCCCGTAGATGTGCTCGTAGTGCATGTGGCCGTCTTCGAAGAAGACCTCCTGGACGAGCCCGGCCTCGATGAGCAAGGGGAGCAGGCGGTAGATGGAGGCCTTGGAGACCCGGTGGCCCTTGCGCCGCATGCCGAGGTAGAGGGTCTCGACATCGAAGTGGTCGTGGGTGGCGAAGATCTCCCGGATGATCCGCTCCCGCTCCGGGGTGTAGCGGAGGCCCTTTCGGCGGATGAAGTCCCGGAAGATCTCGAGTTCGTCCATGGGGGTGCGGGCGCGGTGTTTGTTGAAAAAGGATCTCGATTGCTTTTTAGCAGGTGGGCTCCGGTGCGGTCAATACCGGTTTGAAGGCTCCCCTCGCCCTTGCGCGGGGCGGTGAATCTCCTTAAAGTGGGAATGGTTCGAAATATTCCTGAAACTCAATAGCGATAGTCACGGGAGGATGCGGCCATGGTGCCAGGCTGGCTTCGACACATGTTCCGCGGCGGCGGGGGGAGGGCGTGTCGTTCCGGCGGCGGCCCCGGCCGGCGGGACGGCAGCCTCCACGAGAACGAGCGGGAGGAATTCCTCCGCCTGCTCGGCGAGATGGGCGAGGACCTCTCCCGGGAGGGGCGCCTCGTGCTGGACCTCTTTCTCGACACCGAGGGGCATCTCGCGGCCGAGGAGGTGCAGGCCAGGCTGGCCGAGCGGGGCGTCCGGATCGATCTGGCCACGGTGACCTGCGCCCTGGAGCGCTTCTGCCGGTTCGGCATCGCCCAGAAGATCAAGCTCAACGGCAAGAAGGTCTACTACGAGCACCTCCACGTGGGCAGCCACCACGACCACCTCATGTGCACCCGGTGCGGGGCCGTGGAGGAGTTCTTCGAGCCCCGGCTCGAGGCCTGCCAGGAGGACGTGACCCGCCGCTACGCCTTCCTGCCCTTCCGGCACCGCCTGGTGATCTACGGCCTCTGCCGCCGGTGCGCCGCCGGCCTGGCGGCGGGTACGCTTCCCCTCCACGAGGCCGCCTGCGGCGAGAAGGTCCGGGTGGTGGGCTTCGCCGGGGGCGCCAACGTCCAGGGGCGGCTCGCGGCCATGGGGCTGTCCGTCGGCGACGAGGTGGAGGTGGTCAACAACGCCGGCCCGGTCATCGTGAGCCGCGGTGGCGTGCGGCTGGCCGTGGGGCTCGGTCTCGCCGAGAAGGTCCACGTCGCCCCGGCCCGGCCCGAGGTCCCCAGGGGTTCCGGTGCCGGGACCGGGCAGGGGGGTTGACCCACCGGCCCGGCCATGGTAACACCATTTGAAAATTCGTATGCCGCCTTCGGCCCTTCGGGGCCGCCGGGGAATCCGGTGCAAATCCGGAGCGGGCCCGCCACTGTGAGTGGGGACGACGGCCGCGGATGCCACTGTCCGGGTGAAGGGATGGGAAGGCGCGGCCGGTCGGGTGATCCACGAGCCAGGATACCCGGAAGCGGCCACGCGGCGGCGCCGGCGAGGCCCCCGGCGCCGCGGTGAGACACCTGGACGGCGCGAGCGGGCACGCCCCGGGTCCTGACGAGGGACTCGGGGTTTTTTCGTGCCAAGCGGGTCGGCCGGGTGGGGTCTCCCGGGGCCGGAGGAGAAAGGAGTCCACGAGATGAGGACCGCAAAGGGTATCTTGGCCATGGCGACGGCGGTGCTGCTCCTGGCCGCGGCGGGCGGGGCCGCCCGGGGGGAGACCGGCGGGGTGGTGCGTTTTCTCAAGCCCCGGTACGCGCCCGTCAAGCCCGCCATCGTGCTCGCCGCCTTCGGGACCAGCACCACGGCCCGAGCCACCTTCGACGTCCTGGACCGCCGGATCCGGGCGGCCTTTCCGGGCCACGAGGTCCGCTGGGCCTTCACCTCCCGGATCATCCGCGAGAAGGTGAACCGCCGGCGGGCGGACGCCGATCGGCTCAGGAGCCTCCCCGAGGTCCTCGCGGCCCTCCAGGCCGAGGGGGTCCGCCAGGTGGTGGTGCAGTCCATGCACGTCTTTCCGGGGGGTGAATACGTCCACATGCAGCGCCAGGCCCGGATGGAGGGGCTCCAGGTGGCCGTCGGGGAGCCGCTGCTCGCCACGTGGGAGGACGCGGCGCGGGTGTTCGCCGTGCTGGAGCGGGAGTTTCCGGCACCCGACGAGGGGTGCGTGGTCCTGGCCGGCCACGGGACGCCGAACACCTACTACGCCCCGTCCACGGCGGTCTACCTGGCCCTGGACCGCTGGATCCATGCCCGCTACCCCAACGTCTACCTCGGGAGCGTGGAGGGCGTTCCGGATCGGAAGGACGCCCTGGACCGCGCCAAGGCCCATCCCGGCCGGCGCGTCCGGATCGTCCCCTTCATGCTCGTCGCCGGCGACCACGTCATGAACGACATCATGGGAGAGGCCGCCGGGGAAGGAGAGGAAGCCTCCTGGGCCGAGGAACTTCGCCGGGCCGGGAAGGTCGTCGACTGTCCCACCGTGAAGCTGGGCGGGAAGGTCCTCTACAAGGGCCTCGGGCTCTACGACGTCACCGCCGAGATCCTCGTGGAACACATCCGGCAGGCGCTCCGGGACTTCCCCCGCTGGTAGGCGGCGGGCCCGGGGCTTGGCCGGATTCGGCGAAAACGGCGGCGCCACCCGCGCCGGAAGACCCGCGGGACCCCGTCCCGCGGGATGCAGGGAGGAAAGGGAGCGATGAGACGTGCAACGAGGGGAATCTTCTGGGCGGCGGCCGCGGTGCTGCTCGCCCTCGGGCCGGCGGTGGTCCGGGCCGCCACGGTGGACGAGCTTTCCCGGGACGTCCGGCGCCTCGAGGAGCGCAACCGTGAGTTGCTCGACCGGGTGGAAAGGCTGGAGCGGCGGGAGGCGCCCGCCGGAGACGCGGCGGAGGCGGGGCCCGCCTGGACGGACCGGATCCGCCTGAGCGGAGGCGTCACCACGGTGGTGCAGGCGACGGCCGGAAACGCCGACAACAACCCCGACGGCGGCAACCATGCCGACGGGACCTATACCCTGGACCTCGGGCTCGAGGCCGACCTCGACGGCCTCGGCACCGTCGTGGTGCACCTCGAGGGGGGCGACGGCGAGGGAGTCAACGACAACGTCCCTTCCTTCAGCGTCCCGAACTACGACGCCTACGCCACCCTGAACAACGCCAACCAGGCGGACCTCACCATCTCCGAGGCCTACTACGAGGCCCGGCTCCTCGGCGGCCGCCTCACCTTCGACGTCGGCAAGATGGACGTGAGCACCCTCTTCGACCAGAACGCGGCGGCCGGCGACGAGACCACCCAGTTCCTCTCCAACATCTTCGTGAAGAGCATGGGGCTCACCGTCCCGGAACCCGACGACTTCTACGCCCCGGCGGCCATGGTGGCCCTGGCCCCGGCGGATTTTCTGGAGTTCCGCCTCATCGGCGCCTCGGCCAACAACGAGCACGGCCACCTCTGGGAAGACATCTTCAGCAAGGGGTTCGTGGCGGCCCAGGCCGCCGTGAGCGCCGCCCCCTTCGGTCGCAAGGGCACCTACCGCCTCTACGGGTGGTGGGACGAGCGCCGCCACGTCAAGAACCGCCTCCTGCCGCTGGTCAACGCCGCCCCCACCCGGGCGGACCAGCGGGCGGACGAGCCCCTCTACGGCTGGGGGGTGAGCCTCGACCAGGAGCTGGCCGATGGCCTGGTGCTCTTCGCCCGCTACAGCCGGACCCTGGACGATCTCGCCGCCTGGGACGCCGATGCCGCCATGTGGGCGCCCATCCCCGTGGAGGAGGTCTATTCCGCGGGGCTGAGCCTCTCCGGCACCCCCTGGAACCGGCCCGGCGACGCCCTCGGCGTGGCCTGGGGCCAGGCGCTTCTCACCCGGGACTTCGCGCAATCCACCCGCAACCCGGCCGACGAGCGGTACGTGGAGGCCTACTACCGGTACGCCTGGAACGCCCACCTGGCCACCACGGCGGATCTCCAGTGGATCGAGAACCCCGGCGGGTCCTTCGCGGCGGACAACGTCTGGATCTTCGGGCTGCGCGGGCAGGTCGATTTCTGACCTGGATGCGGCGGCGGGGGTTCCCTTGGGACCCCGGGCGGCCCATAATCTTGGTATGAACACGGGGCCGGTCCCGCCGTCCGGGCCCGGCCCCGCCGGGAGGCCCGAGTCATGTGGCAGGAAGTGGTGGTCTGGACCCTCTTCGGGTTGTGCGCGGCCTGGCTGGCCGTGCGGATCTACCGGTCGCTCCGGGGCGGGGCCTGCGGGTGCGCCGACTCATGCCAGGGCTGCACCTATGCCGGCCATCCCGAGGGAGACGACGCCCCCCAGTGCCCCGGCCCGGGCGGCGGGCCGTCTCCCCCGGATGCCTGAGGGGCGCCGGGGCCGGGAAAATCGGGCCGCCCCCTTGGCGGACGTCGCCCCAGGTGCTATCTATTGAGCTCGATCGTCGAGGGACGGTGCGGGGGCGGCCGGTCGCGCCGCCGTGGAATGCGGATGCCGTGCCCCCGGCGGTCTGTGCCGAGTTTCCACCCAGGCTTGTCTCGTGGCGGCCTTCATCTCCGGTGAAGGCCGCCGCGGCCCCGGCCGCCCGGCGGGGCCCCAGAGGAGGGCGCCCTGTCGTCTCGGGCCGCCAGCCGCTTCGGAGGTACCGCTCGAATGAAGCCGATCCGGATAGCCGTGGCCGGCGTGGGTAACTGCGCCAGCTCCTTGATCCAGGGCATCCACTACTACCGGAACGCCGATCCCGGCCGGGCCATCGGGCTCATGCACTGGGAGATCGGGGGCTATGCCCCCGGCGACATCGAGGTGGTGGCCGCCTTCGACATCGACGCCCGCAAGGTGGGCCGCGACGTCGCCGAGGCCGTCTTCGCGCCGCCGAACTGCACCGCCGTCTTCTGCCCCGACCTTCCCAAGACCGGCGTCACCGTCCGCATGGGCCGCGTGCTCGACGGCTTTTCCGAGCACATGAAGGATTATCCCCCCGAGCGGACCTTCCTCCTGGCCGAGGCGCCCGAGCCCGACAGGGACGAGGTCGTCCGGGTCCTCCGGGAGTCCGGGGCGGAGATCCTCTTGAACTACCTCCCGGTGGGCTCCGAGCAGGCGGTGCGGTTCTATGCCGAGTGCGCCCTCGAGGCGGGGGTGGCCTTCGTGAACAACATGCCCGTCTTCATCGCCAGCGACCCGGAGTGGGCCCGGCGGTTCGAGGCCGCAGGGCTCCCCATCGTGGGCGACGACATCAAGGCGCAGCTCGGGGCCACCATCACCCACCGGACCCTCACCGACCTCTTCCGCAAGCGGGGCGTCCGCCTGGACCGGACGTACCAGCTGAATACCGGGGGCAACACGGATTTTCTCAACATGCTCAACCGGGCGCGCCTGGCCTCCAAGAAGGAGTCCAAGACGGAGGCGGTCCAGGCCGTGGCGGCCCACCGGCTGGCCGACGAGAACATCCACGTGGGCCCCAGTGACTACGTGGCCTGGCAGAACGACAACAAGGTCTGCTTCATCCGGATGGAGGGCCGGCTCTTCGGGGACGTGCCCATGAACCTCGAGCTCAGGCTCTCCGTGGAGGATTCCCCCAACTCCGCCGGGGTGGCCATCGACGCCGTCCGCTGCTGCCGGCTCGCCCTCGACCGCGGCATCGGCGGCCCCCTGGTCTCCGCCTCGGCCTACCTCATGAAGCACCCGCCCCGGCAGTTTCCCGACGACGAGGCCTACCGCATGGTGGAGGCCTTCATCCGGGGCGAGCGCCGGGACTGATCCCCCCGCGGCCCCGTCCCTTCACGCCGCTTCCCGGGCCAGGAGCCCCGCGAATTCGTCGGCGGGAACCGGCGGGCTGAAGTAGTAGCCCTGGACGGCGTCGCATCCCTGGCGGCGCAGGAAGTCGAGTTGCGCCGCGTCTTCCACCCCCTCGGCCACCACCTTGAGGTGCAGCTGGTGGGCCATGGCGATGATGGCCGCCGTGATGGCGGCGTCGTCGGCATCGGCCGGGATGTCCTGCACGAAGGACCGGTCGATCTTGAGGGACGTGACCGGGAAGTGTTTGAGGTAGCCCAGGGAGGAATATCCTGTCCCGAAGTCGTCGATGGCCACGTCGATGCCGGCTTCCCGGAATTCCCGGAGGAGCGCCACGGCGGCCTCACCCCGCTCCATGAGGATGGACTCGGTGATCTCGATCTCCAGCCAGCGGCTCTCCAGGCCGGCCGCCTCCAGGGCCCCGAGGACGGTCTTTCGGAGGTCCCGTTCCCGGAACTGGCGCGACGAGAGGTTCACCGCCACCCGGATCGGCGGGAGCCCCGCGTCGATCCAGGCCTTGGCCTGCCGGGCCGCCTCCGCCAGCACCCACGCCCCCAGCGGGACGATGAGGCCCGTCTCCTCGGCCAGCGGGATGAACTCCGCGGGCGAGACCAGGCCCATGTCCGGGTGCCGCCACCGGACCAGGGCCTCGCCCCCCACGATGCGCTCGGTCTCCAGCTCCACCTGAGGCTGGTAGTAGAGCAGGAATTCCCCCCGTTCCAGGGCCCGGCGAAGGCTGTTTTCCAGGGAGAGCCGCCGGAAGGCGTCGGCGGTCATGGACGTGGTGTAGTACTGGTAGGTGTTCTTGCCCTGGTCCTTGGCGGCGTACATGGCCGTGTCGGCGTTCTTGAGGAGCGTGGCGGCGTCCTGGCCGTCGAAGGGGAAGACCGAGATCCCGATGCTGGCGGTGAGGTAGACCTCGTGTCCCTCCACCTGGAAGGGGGGCGCCAGGGCCTCCTGGATCCGCCGGGCCACGATGGCCGCCGACTGGGGTGAGGCGAGGTCCACCAGGAGGATGGTGAACTCGTCCCCGGCGAGGCGGGCCGCCGAGGGTTCCGGGTCTTCCTCGGCTTCGGGCCGGGCGATCCGGTCGGTGGTGCGGACGCAGGCGTTCAGGCGGCGGCCCGCCTCGGCCAGCAGGCGGTCGCCGATTTCGGGCCCCAGGGAGTCGTTGATCCGCTTGAAGTTGTCGATGTCCACGAAGAGGACGGCCAAGAGGGCTTCCTTCCGCTTCGCCTGGGCCACGGAGGTCTCGAGGATCTCCATGAAGAGGGCGCGGTTGGCGAGCCCCGTGAGGTTGTCGTGGTAGGCGAGGTGGCGTATCTTTCGCTCGGCCGCCTTCCGGTCCGAGATGTCCTGGACGGTCCCCATGACCCCGGGCGGAAGGCCGTCGCCGCCGCCCGTGGGTTCCACGGTGTTCAAGACGTGGAAGGAGCGGCCGTCCGGGCCCTTCAGCCGGTGCTCGACGGCCTGGGGGGTTCCGTCCCGCGCCACCGCGGCCAGGATGCCCGCCACCCGCTCCCGGTCTTCCGGGGCCACGGCCTCCAGGAAGGCGGCGTAGGGGAGGACGGCGTCGCCCGGGGGCAGTCCCAGCATCCGGGCCAGGTTCTCGGAGCAGGTGACAACGCCGTTTTCGGGGATCCATGTCCAGTCTCCCATCCGGGCCATGCGCTGGGCCTTGCGCAGGCGGCGCTGGCTGGCGGTGAGCTCGGAGAAGGTCTTCCGGAGGCGGGCCTGCATGGACGTGAAGGCCTTGGCGAGTTCCCCCACCTCGTCGTCGCCCGTGACGGCCACCGACCGGTCGAACCGCCCCTCGGCGGCCTCCCGGGTGGCGTCCATGAGGGCCTGGAGGGGGGCGGCGAGGCGCCGGCCGAGGTGCAGCAGCACGAGGCCCCCGAGCACCAGGAGCGCCAGGGTGACCCCGGCCGTGGACAGGAGGATGTTCCGGACCTGGCGGTGGAGGCCTTCCCGGCTCACTCCCACCTGGACGAAGCCCAGGCGGGTCTCTCCGGGGCCTTGGACCGGGGCCGCGATGTCGAGGTAGCGGGTCCCGGTCCCGGGCGCGGCCAGTTGCCGGTGGACCGGGCCCCCAGGCCCCGAACGGGAAATCTCCCCGGGCAGCGGGGGCGGCAGCGGCGCCCCCGACCGGGAGGCACGGCCCAGGGTCTTTCCCCTCGCGTCGAGGAGCGCCACGTAGAGGAGGTCGTCGTTCACGGCCAGCCGCGCGGCGATGCGCGCCACCACGGCGTCCGGGGGAGTCTCCCGGAGACCGGCGGCCTCGCGGGCCGCCGCCCGGGCGGTCTCAAGGCCCATGGCCAGCAGCCGCTGGCCGCCCGTCCGTTTCACCTCGTGGACCACGTAGGTGCCCACGGCAAGGGTGTTGGCGATGACCAGGACGAGGGCCGGGAGGGTCATCCGGGCCGCCAGACCCAAACGCCGGCGCCGGCGGTTCATCCAGCCGCCTCCTCTCCGGGCCGCCGGAGGCGGGCGAGGGCCTCGGCCACCCGGCCGGCCTCCGCCTCGATCTCGCCCAGCCGCCGGCGGGCGTCCCCCAGGGAACCTTGCCGGCCGGTTTCTTCCAGCTCCTTGCACAGCGCGGCCAGGCGGGTGGCCCCCAGGTTCGCGCTGCTCGACTTCAAGGTGTGGGCGGCCCGGGTCATGGCCGGGGGGTCTCCGGCCTCCACGGCCGCCCGGAGGTCCTCGAGGAGCTTGGGGGTGTTGTCCAGGTAGATGTCGATGACCTTGGTGAGCACGTCCGGCTCCCCCTCGCGCTGGAGGGAACGGATGTTCTCCAGGGCCGTTTGGTCGAGTACCACGTCTTCTTCCTCCCTCGTCTCTTCCTGCTCGGCGGGGGCGGGGCGGGGCCCGGCGTCGGCCGCCGTCCCCGGGGCGAGCCAGCGTTCCAGGATCTCGCGGAGCTGGTCCATGCCGAAGGGCTTGCTCAGGTAGTCGTCCATGCCGGCGGCCAGGCACCGCTCCCGGTCGCCGTCCAGGGCGTGGGCCGTGAGGGCGATCACCGGGATGCGGGGCGGTCGGTCCGGCCCGCCCGCCCGGGCGGCCTCGACCCGTTCCCTCTCCCGGAGGACCCGGGCGGCCTCGTAGCCGTCGAGCTCCGGCATCTGGCAGTCCATGAAGATGAGGTCGTAGCGCCGTTCCCGGACCGCCTTCAGGGCCTCGAGCCCGTTGGTGGCCACGTCCACCGTGCAGCCCAGCTTCTCCAGGATCAGGCGGGCCACCTCCTGGTTTATGGGGTTGTCCTCCGCCAGGAGCACCCGGGCCTGGAACTGGGTGCGGGGGCCCGCCGCCGGGGGCGGTTCCCGGTCCGGCTCGTCGGGCGCCGGCTCCTGTCCGGCCTGGGCCGGCTCCTGGAGCCGGAGCGTGAACCAGAAGGTGGACCCCTTGCCGTACTGGCTTTCCACCCCGATCTCTCCGCCCATCATCTCCACCAGTTGCTTGGCGATGGCGAGGCCGAGGCCCGTGCCCCCGTGCTCTCGGGTGGCGGAATCGTCCGCCTGGGTGAAGGGGTGGAAGAGGTTCTTGCGCGCGTGGGGCGGGATGCCGATCCCCGTGTCGGTGACGGCGACGTACAGGTGCACGGTGTTCGCCCCGCCGCCTGGCGACTGGATGGTCTTGACCTCGATGTCCACGGCGCCGCGGTCGGTGAACTTCACGGCGTTGCCCACGAGGTTGACCAGGACCTGGCGGAGCCGGCCCGCGTCGCCCACGAGGCGGTCGGGGACGTCGGGGGCCACGGAGGCCCTGAGGACCAGTCCCTTCTCCTTGGCCCGCTCGGAGAAGAGGCGGACCACCCGGTCCAGGTGGGCGCGGAGCTCGAAGGGGCGGTGCTCCAGTTCCAGCCGCCCCGCCTCGATCTTGGAGAAGTCGAGGATGTCGTTGATGACCCGGAGGAGGCTCTCCGCGGATTCCTTGACGGTTCGGGCGAAGTCCGCCTGTTCCGGTGTCAGGCGGGTGTCCAGGAGGAGTTCCGTCATGCCGAGCACCCCGTTCATGGGGGTCCGGATCTCGTGGCTCATGTTGGCGAGGAACCGCGACTTGGCCCGGCTCGCCTCCTCGGCGGCCTCCTTGGCCTCCCGCAGCTCCATGATCACCTGCTCCAGCTCCTGGTTGGCCATGGTGAGCTCGGCGGTGCGGACGGCCACCTGCTTCTCCAGCTCTTCCCGGTGGCGCTGGAGTTCCCGGTCCCTGCGCTCGAGTTCCATGAGCATGTCGTTGAAGCCCTCCACCAGGGTGCCCAGCTCGTCGCCGCCGGCCTTTTCCATTCGGATGGAGAAGTCGCCGCTTTCCTGGACCGCCTTCATGGTGTGCAGGAGCCCGAGAATGGGGCGGGAGATCACCTCCTGGAGCCGGGCCGAGAGGAGATAGGCCAGGAAGGCGGAGGCGAGGAGGATGGCGAGGGCCACGCCGCCGAACCACCAGAGACCCGAGGTGAGCCGGCCGAGGTCCGACTGGATCCAGACGGTTCCCACCCGTTCCCCGTCGAGGGTCACGGGGAGCGCGAGTTCCATCCGGCCCTCCCGCACCAGGTAGGGGCGCAGGTCGCCCTCCGCGTTGGACGGCGTCATGCGCCGGGGCAGGATGTCCGGTGTCTCCCCGGAGCGGAGGTAGGTGGCGAACGGGGCACCGTCGGCGTCGTAGAGGGCGGCCGCGGTGACGTGGGGATCGGCGGAGAAGGCGGCCAGGTTTTCGCGGGCGGTCTTGGGGTCGTCGAAGACCAGGGCGGGGGCGCTGTTCAGGGCGGTCAACCGGGCCAGGCCCGACAGGTTCTCGGCCAGCTCCCGCTCGAAGGTGAACCACCGGGTGGCGGTGAAGGCCGCGGCGGCCACCAGGAGGACGAGGCAGCTCGTGCCCACCATGAGGAGGGTGAGCTTTTTTTTCAGGGACAGGTCCCGGAAGGCGACCATGGGGTGATGCTCCTTTGTCCTTGACGACGTCGCCGGCGGCCATCGGAAAGGAGGGCCCGGCCAAGATCACCGGATGCAAGGCGCAAGGCCGCCGCGGCCCGGGGCGGCATGGGATGCGCCTCGGTGACGCGGGCATCCGATGCACCGTGGCGGTCGGCGCATGCGTGCGACGTCATCACTCTTCCTTCTCAGATTCTTCGGCATAACGACGGGCGATCTCCAGCAATCTGGCGCTCACGGCGAGACCCTGGCGGCGGGCCGCCGCCGCGTCGATCTCGAACCGGAGATGCCGGTTCACCTTTCGGAGGCCGATGACGCCGCCCCGGCGGGCGAAGCCGGGAATGTCGCTCACCGTAAGGACCCCCCGGCCCTCGAGGGCCGCGAGTACCGCATCCAGGCGGTCCTCCTGGGAGCGGGGGACGAAGACCACGTGGCACGCGGCGGCCTCGGCGGGCGTCAACCCCGTCCGGACGGTGATCCGGCGGTCCCCGATGGGCTTCCCGTCGAGTTCCCCGAGGGCCTCGCCCACCGGGTCGGCCCCCACGACGCACAGGCGGATGGTCCCGCCGGCCTCCGGCCGGTGCGTTTCCGGCCACCGGACGAACCGGGCGAAGTTGTAGAGGAAGGCGGCCTTCGCCCGGGGCTCCTCCAGGACCGGGGGCGCGGCGGTCGCCACCGTGCACCCGAGCGCCAGGAGCAGTGCCAGGGCGAGGCACGTCCGGGTCCGGTCCGGGGGCATCGGTGGCGGTGCGTTCATGGCGCCGTCCTCTCTAGAAGTGCCACTCGACCCGGCCGTAGACGGATCTTTCCACCTCGGTGGGGACCGTGTCCAGGATGTCCGGGGCGAACTCGGGGTGGTGCGGATCCAGGAGGTTCCGCCCGGTGACGGAGACCTCCAGACCCTGCCGCGGCCGCCAGGCCAGCCTGAGGTCCAGCTCGAGGTAGGCGGCGATTCCCTGCGAGGGGAGTTCGTCCACGTAGCGAAGCCAGGTATCCAGTGAGACCCTCCCGGGCAGGTCCATGGAGGAGCGGAGCGAGGCCTGGTGCCGGGGGGAGTCGCCCTCGGCGGTCTCCGTGACCGTGTCCAGGCTGCCGTGCCGGGGTTCGAGGTCCAGTTCGAGGTAGGTGTAGGTGCCGGTGAGACGCCACCACGGGGCGGCCTCCCACGTGGCCGAGATTTCCGCGCCCCAGGCCCGGCCCTTGAAACGGTTCTCGGCCGTGATGGGCGCCAGGAGGTGGGCGGGGAGGGGGGTGGCCTCGGCGCGGGCGGGGAGGGGCTCGAAGCTCCGGAGATTGTGGTACCGGTTCAGGAAGACGGCGGCGTCGAGGGCCAGCATCGGCGCGGGGGCGTACCGGGCGCCGGCCTCCCAGGCGGTGAGCCTTTCCGAGTCGTAGTCCGGGTTTCCCACCAGGGCCACCAGGGCGGGCGGGGTGCCGGGGCCGAGGGCGCCGGCCGGGAGCCAGGCGCTGTCGTAGCGGACCGTCCGCTCGGCCCGGCTCGGGGTCCGGGCGGCCCGGGAGACCGCGGCCCAGAGGGCGGCCCGGGGCTCCGGGCGCCAGAGGATCCGCGCGTTGGGTTGGAACTCGAAGTCGGTCACGTCGTTGCGTTCCACCTTGGCGCCGAGGACCAGGAAGAGCCGATCCGGCAGGAGGGTGATCCGGTCCTGGATGAAGCCGCTCAGGAGGTTGTCGTCCTCGGCGTCGGGGTCGAAAGACACCACGGCGGAATCGTCCAGGCGGTCCCGGGTGTAGCGGTAGCCCAGGCCCCAGACCACGTCGTGGCGGGCGCCCGCGAAGGAGCGGTGCTGGAAGTCGATGTCCAGGGTGTGGCGGCGTTCCCCGGTGAGGAGGTCGTGGCGCTCGATGCGGTCGAAGTAGGCCTGGAGGACGGTCCCGGGGCCGTCCTCGCGGCCCGTCCGCCAGCGGCAGAGGATGTTCCCGCCGCTCAGGCTTACCTGGTCGTCCTGGAGCCGGATGAAGGCCGGGGGCGGTACGGCCACCCGGTACGTCTGCCCGGCTTCCCCGCCGTAGACGTCCCCCTGGAGGGTGACCTCTCCCGCCCGGGCGGGGTGCCAGTCCAGGCGGCCGCCCAGCTGGAGGATCGTCCATCCGTCGAAGGCCGGGTCTCCTTGGCGGTTCACCCCCTCTCCGGTGTCCGAGTAGCGGGCCGACAGGCGCCATTCGGCGGTCGGGCCGAGGGCGCCTCCCTGCCGCATGTCCAGCCCGGAGGTCTCCGTTCCGGATCGCAGGGCGATGCGGGTGCCGGGGGTCTCCGAGGCCCGCCGGGTGATGATGTTGATGACGCCGTTGACGGCGTTGCCCCCCCAGAGGGCGGCGCCCGGGCCCCGGACGACCTCCACCCGGTCGATGTCGTCCAGGGGGATGTCCTGGACCTCCCAGTAGACCCCGGAGAAGAGGGGGGTATAGACGGTGCGGCCGTCCACGAGGACGAGGAGCTTGTTGGCGAATCGCCCGTTGAAGCCCCTGGCCGAGACGGCCCACTTGTTGGCGTCGATGCGGGCCACCTGGAGGCCGGGGACCGCCCGGAGGGCCTCGGGCAGGGTCTCGGCGCCGGAACGAAGGATGTCGTCCCGGGTGAGGACGAAGACGGCGGCGGGGGTGTCCGGGAGCGGCCGGGGGGACCGGGCCGCCGAGATCACCTCGGCGTGCAAGAGATCTTCCAGGCTGATGGCCGTGAGATCCCCGGCCGGGGCCGTTCCCCGGCCCGCGGAGGGCCACGCGCAGAGCGCGAGGCACGCGGCGGCGACCACCCCGAGCAGGGGGCGGGCGGCGCGCTCGTGGCGGGTGCCGGTGTGGTGCATGGCGGTGTCGCTTTCTTCCAGGTTCGGGCGGTGGCCGGGGCCGGGCCTCAAGCCCCGCTCCGGCAGAGGGCCTCCAGGGCCGCCAGCGAGGCTTCGTAGGCGGCCTCTATGTCGGGCCACATGGCGGCCACCGGTTCGACCTCGCCCTTGCGGCCCAGCATCTCCGCCTCCCGGCACAGCTCGGAGAAGCGGCGGGCGCCGAGGTTGAGGCTGCTGGACTTGAGGCTGTGGGCGGCCCGGAAGAGGGCCTTCGGGTCCCCGGCCTCCAGGGCGCCGCGCAACTGGGCGAGGAGTTCCTCGGAGCTTTCCCGGTAGATGGCCACCATCCGCGCCAGGATGTCCGGTTCCCCCGCCCGCTGGAGCGCGCGGAGATTGGCGATGGCCTCGGGGTCGATCTCGTCTCCCGGCGGGGGCGGCGCGTCTTCCGGAGCCCGAGCCCGGTCCGCCTCCGGCTCCGAGGGCTTGAGCCACCGGGAGAGGACCTTGGCGAGGTCCTGCCGGTTGAAGGGCTTGCTGAGGTAGTCGTTCATCCCCGCCTCGAGGCAGCGTTCCCGGTCGCCTTGCATGGCGTGGGCCGTGAGGGCGACCACCGGCGTCGGGGAGCGGTCGCCGTCACGCGCCTGCTCCTTCTCGCGTATGCGCCGGGTGGCCTCGTAGCCGTCGAGCTCCGGCATCTGGCAGTCCATGAAGACCAGGTCGAATTCGCCGCGTTCCCAGGCGGCCACGGCCTCTCGGCCGTCGCCGGCCACCTCCACGCGGCAGCCCAGGGCTTCCAGCATGCCCACGGCCACCGCCTGGTTGACGGGGTTGTCCTCGGCGACGAGCACCGTGGCGCGGAACCGGGGCTCTTCGGGCGCCGGTCCGGCCGTCTCCGGCCTGTCGTTGCTCCGGTGGTCCCCGGCCTCGGCCTCCTCCGGCAGGCCGGCGATCTCGGCGAGGCGGTCGAAGAGCCGGGACTGGCGGACGGGCTTTTCGAGGCACGTGGTGATGCCGAGCTCGGCCATGCGGTCGGCGTACTCGGACATGTCGATGGAGGTCATCATGAGGATGGCGACGTCGCGGATGGCGGGGTCCTCCCGGATGTGCCCGGCCACCTCGATCCCGTCCATCCCGGGCATCATCATGTCGAGGAGCACCACGTCGTAGGGGCGCCCGGCGGCCGCCTCGGCCCTGAGTCTTTCCAGGGCCTCCGGGCCGTTCTCGGCGGTGCCGTTTCCCAGGCCCCACGAGGTCACCTGGTGGTGGACGATGCTGCGATTCGTGTGGTTGTCGTCCACCACCAGGATGCGCAGGGATCGCAGCCGCCGGGCGTGGTTTTCCACGGCCGGCCGGTCCGCGGCGGGCTGGAGGCCGGCCTGGATGGTGAACCAGAAGGTGGAGCCCCGTCCCGGCTCGCTCTCCACCCCGATCTCGCCGCCCATGAGCTCGGCGAGCTGCTTGGAGATGGTCAGGCCGAGGCCGGTGCCTCCGTACTTTCGCGTGGTGGAGCCGTCGGCCTGGACGAAGGGCTCGAAGAGGTGGCGGCGGATGTCCGGCGGGATGCCGATCCCGGTGTCCTTCACCTCGAAGCGGAGGAGACATCCGGCCCGGCGCCCCTCCGGCCGTTCGCCCAACGTCTTCACGTGGATGGAGACACCGCCCTCGTGGGTGAACTTGAGGGCGTTGCCCACCAGGTTCATGAGGATCTGGCGGAGGCGGACGGGGTCGCCGCGGAGCCGGGTGGGGACGCCGGCGTCGATGACGTAGGCGAGTTCCAGGCCGTTACGGTAGGCCCGCTCCCCGAAGAGTTCCACGATGTCCTCCACCACCGCGGCGAGGTCGAAGTCCACCACCTCCAGTTCCAGGCGCCCCGCCTCGATCTTGGAGAAGTCGAGGATGTCGTTGATGATGTTGAGAAGCGTCTCGCCGGAGCGTTGGACCGCCTCCGCGAACTTCCGCTGTTTCGGGGAGAGCTCCGTGTCCAGGAGGAGCTCGGTCATGCCGAGGACCCCGTTCATGGGGGTGCGGATCTCGTGGCTCATTCGGGCCAGGAACTGGGACTTGGTCCGGTTGGCCTCCTCGGCCTGGCGCGCCGCCTCCACGGCCTTCTGCGTGGCCTCCTCCAGCTCGAGGGTCCTAAGCCGCACCTCTTCCTCGAGGCCCTGCTGGTAGCGCTGGACCTCCGCCCGGTACTCCCGGAGCCGCCGAAGCATGACCTGGAAGTCCGCGGCCAGCTCGCCGATCTCGTCGCCGCTCTCCACCCGGATCTCGGACTCCAGGTTCCCCTCGGCCACGTCCCGGGCGGCCCGGGCCAGTTCCTGGACGGGCCTGGCGATGCGCCGGGTCATGATCACGGTGAGCGCGACGGCGAGGAGCACCAGGGGGACGGTCACCCAGAGGGCCGAGACCAGGAAGCTGCGGATCTTCTCGGTCACGCGATCCAGCGAGAGACCGATCTGGAGGTAGCCGACGGTCTTCGGCGGTCCCAGCTCGTCGCCGAGGTCGATGAAGAGCTGGAGGGGGTTGTTGGCCGGGTCGTCGATGACCGGGGCCAGGATGTCGAGGTACCGTGACCCGTCGGCCTGGCTCACGTAGTTGGTCACCAGGAGGCCCTTGCGGCCCGGCTTCGCCTCGTAGCGGCGTGAGCTGGGGAACCGAATCCCGGGACGCTTCGAACGGCTGATGAGGATCTCGTGCCGGTCGTTGATGAGGGCCACGTAGGCCACGCTGGGGTCCGCGGTGAGGCTGTCGGCGATGTTCAGGAGGGCGTCGTGGTTGGCGCTGTAGAGGGCGTACTCGCTGGTCTCCGCCACCCGCTGGGCGATGATGCGCCCGTGGTTCATGAGCTCTTCGTAACTCCGGGCGGCCTCCTGGCGGATGAGGAAGGAGGTGATGCCCACGGAGGCGAGGAGCACCAGGCCGATGCTCAGGACGTTGAACTTGGTGACGAGGCCGATGCGCCGGCCTTTCCGGCCGGACCCGGTACCGGTGGGGGGGCGGTGCTCGGGGGGCTTTCTGTCCATGGCGGCGTCGGCGACCTGGAGGTCTCGCCCGGGCGGTTCGGCCCCGGGGCGGCTTCTCTTCCTTATCGGTCCAGGCGGCCGGAAGATTTAGCCCGGGGCCGCGGCCCCGGGGCTTGCCTGGAGCCGAAAATCCGGTAAGGTGGCCCTCTCGTGCGGGGGTCTCCTCCCCGCCGGCACATCGGTCCAAGGAGTCAGATCATGCTCAAGCTCGGCATCTACGTGGACGCCGAAAACATCCGGCTTTCCGGCGGGTACGGCATGCGCTACGATGTCCTCCGGCGCCGCCTGGGCGGCGGGGCCCACATCCTCCGCGCCAACTCCTACGTGGTGGAGGATCCCCAGCGCCTCGACGCCGAGTCCGAGTACCGTTCCAAGCTCTACTCCTATTTCGAGAGCCTCCGCCGCGCCGGGTTCAAGGTGATCAAGAAGCAGATCCGGCACTTCCGAGACGAGGAAGGGCTGGACTGCCGCAAGGCCAACGCCGATCTCGACCTCGCCGTGGACGCCTTGGTCCAGTCGGAGAACCTCGACTGGGTGGTGCTCTGCTCCGGCGACGGCGACTTCGTCCGCCTGGTGACGGCCCTCCAGAACAAGGGGATCCGCGTGGAGGTGCTCGGTTTCCGCAACGTCAGCCGGGAACTCAAGGAGACGGCGGACCGCTTCGTCAACGGCTTCCTGGTGCCGGGGCTTTTGCCCGTGGAGGACGGCGAGCGGATCCGGGGTTGGAGCGCCTGGTACGACGGTGACAAGGGCTACGGCTTCTTCCACTACTACGACCCGGCGGAGCCCGGGCTGGTGGAGAAGGACGTCTTCTTCCACGTCTCCCAGTTCCGGGAGCCGGTGGACGAGGCCGTTCTCGGCCGGGGGGACAACGTCTTCGAGTTCGAGCTCGCCCCCAGCGCCTCCCGGCCGGGCGAGGTACAGGCGGTGAACATCAGCGTCTTCCAGGAGCGGGTCCTCATCTGAGGGCGGGGGGTGGTCCGGCCATGTCCCAGCTCAACATCGACTGCGAGGGTCCCATCACCCAGAACGACAACGCCTTCGAGCTGTGCGAGGCGCTGATCCCCGGGGGCGGTGACTTTTTCGCCCGGGTCAGCCGCTACGACGACTACCTGGCCGACGTGGAACGGCGGCCGGGGTACAAGGCCGGCGACACCCTGAAGCTGGTCCTTCCCTTCCTCGCCGCCTTCGGCGCCACCCGGGCCGCCATGGAGGACTTCTCGCGCCGGACGCTGGCGCTCCTTCCCGGGGCGCGGGAGATGCTCGCCCGCCTGGCGGCGGAGCTGCCCACCTTCATCGTCAGCACGAGCTACCGGCCCTACCTCGACGCCCTGTGCGCCGCCACGGGCTTTCCGCCGGAGAACGTCTACTGCACCGAGGTGGACCCGGACGCGTGCCCGGTCCCGCCGGCGGAGAAGGGGCGCCTTTCGGCCCTGGCCGCCGAGATCGCCGCCATGCCGCTCCTTTCCTGGCCCGACGGCGCCGCCCGGCCGGAGGATCTCCCGCCGGGGATGGGGGCCGTCGTCCGGCGGCTCGACGAGATCTTCTGGGAGGAGATCCCGGCCATGGCGGCGGGCCGGATCCTCGAGGGAGTGAACCCGGTGGGCGGGCCCGAGAAGGCCCGGGCCGTGGCGGACAGCCTCCGGCGGACCGGGAACCCGGTCTCCGGCGTGACCTACGTGGGCGACAGCATCACCGACGTCGAGGCCCTGCGCCTGGTGGAGGAGGGCGGCGGCGCGGGGATCTCCTTCAACGGGAACGCCTACGCCGTGCGGGCCGCGGGTTGGGCCTGCACCTCCGGGCATGCCGGGATCGTGGCGGCCCTGGTGCGCCTTTCGGCCGCCGCCGGCCGGGAGGCCCTCGAGGCCCTTCCCTGGCCCGAGGGAGGGGCGCCCCTGGAGGGGGCCGCCTTGCTGGGGGCCCTGGAGGCGGCCGGGGTCCCGGCGGATCTTCTCGCGCCGCTCCGGGATCCCCCGGGCGGTCTGCCCCCCCGGCTCTGGCGCCTCGACGACGGGATCCGGCCACGGGTCATCCCCGAGAGCGAGCGGGTCCGCCGGGCGGTCCGGGGACTCGCCGTGGGC
Source organism: Dissulfurirhabdus thermomarina (assembly GCF_012979235.1). Lineage (NCBI taxonomy): Bacteria > Pseudomonadati > Thermodesulfobacteriota > Dissulfuribacteria > Dissulfuribacterales > Dissulfuribacteraceae > Dissulfurirhabdus > Dissulfurirhabdus thermomarina. The sequence goes on along the minus strand of NZ_JAATWC010000006.1, from coordinate 2,021 downwards.
GCCCTGGGCTAGGGGCGGGCCGTGCTCTCGCAGCACCTCATCCTGAGCCTCCTCGAGATCCTGGCCGCGGCCTGGCTCCTGGGGGCGATCTTCCAGCGCTTCGGGCTCCCGGTGATGCTCGGGGAGCTGCTGGCCGGGGTGGTGCTCGGCCCGGCGCTCCTCGGGGCCGTCTCCGCCTCGGAGCCCCTCGAATTCCTGGCGGAGCTGGGCATCTTCTTCGCCATGTTCCACGCGGGCATGGAGATGGACCCCAAGCTGCTCCTCCGGCACTTCTGGCCCTCGCTCCTGGTGGCGGCGGGCGGTTTCCTCCTCCCCTTCGGCCTGGGCTACCTCGTCTCCCGGTGGTTCGGGGGCACCGTGTTCCAGTCGCTCTTCGTGGGGATGGGGCTGTCGGTGACGGCCATCGCCGTCCAGGCCGTCATCCTCCAGGACCTCGGGATCCACCGGACGCGGGTGGGCCACGTCATCATCGGGGCCGCCATCGCCGACGACGTCTTCTCCCTGGTGACCCTGTCGATCCTTATCGGCCTCGCCGAGGCGGGGACCTTCCAGTGGCAGGCCCTGGGCCTCGTGCTCCTCAAGGTGGCGGCCTTCTTCGGGTTCACCGCCCTGGCGGGGGAGCTCCTCGTCCCGCGGGTCGCCCGGCGGCTCACGGACCAGGGCGGCAAGGCCTTCACCTTCGCCATCGTCTCCGCCCTGGTCATGGCGGAGCTGGCGGAGCTGGCGGGCCTCCACCTCGTCATCGGGGCCTTTCTCGCCGGGCAGTTCGTCCGGAAGGAGATCATGGACGAGGGGATCGTGGCTCTCATCGGCGACCGCTTCTTCGCCATCAGCTACGGCTTCCTCACCCCGGTCTTCTTCGCCTCGCTGGCCTTTCACCTCCATTTCGAGGCCTCCTGGTCCTTCGCCCTCTTCACCGGCGCCATCCTCATCGCCGCCGTGGCGGGCAAGTTCCTCGGCAGCGGGGCCGGCGCCCTCGCCGCCGGCCTCGACCGGCACCAGGCCGCCGTGGTGGGCTTCGGGATGAACGGCCGGGGCGCCGTGGAGCTGGTGGTGGCCTCGGTGGTGCTGGAGGTGAGCCGGCGGCTCCTCGCCGAGGGCCGGATCGCCGAGCCGCTCCTCACCGCGCCCCAGTTCTCCGGTCTGGTCCTCATGGCCTTCGTCACCACCTTCCTTGCCCCGCTCACCTTGAAGTGGGCCGCCCGCCGGGGGCGTACCGGGGCCTGACCCCGATCGGGTCCGCCCGGGCCCGCCTCGGGGAAAAAAGCATTTCCCTGTTCTTGGGATGCTGGAATTTTAATTTGACAAATTTTAATATATTAATTAGTTTGACCATAATCGATTTTTATTAGAGCAATTCCAAACTAATTGGGGCCGTGACCGAGACCCTTCCACCATGGCCGCCGGCCGGCGGCACGAAGTCTTGACCTTGTCCGGCATGAGGCATACCGGGCCCGCCGGGGTCCGGGCAGGCAGCACGGCGGCCCCGGCCGCCGAGGATGACGGGGCCGTCCGGGTGGACGGCATCCCGCGGTGGTGCGCCCTTGGAGAAAGGAGGTGATGGAAGGAAGGCCCCCGCGGCTGACATCCAGGTTGGTCTTTCCGTGAGAACACTTGCCAAGAAGGAGAGAGAGTGATGCGAAGATTTCTTTCACTACTGGGAGTTTTGAGCCTCGCGGCCTGTTTCGCGGCCGTCCCCGTCCACGCCGGAAAGCCCGTGGACAACGACAAGGACGGCTACACCACCAAGGATGACTGCAACGACAACGATCCCCTCATCAACCCCGGCGCCACGGAGGTCTGCGACGGGGTGGACAACAACTGCGACGGCGTGATCGACGAGGGCTGCAGCCCGACCTCCGGCCGCGACGTCATCGTGATCGCCACCAACGACCTCGGCATGCACTGTGCCTGCCCCGGGGCCGAGACCTTCCTGCTGCTGCCGCCCTTCAACACCCTGAGGGCCCAGGTCTTCGAGCGGGGCGACCGGGATCCCGTGGTCCTCGCCGACCCGGCGGACA